>JACOMT010000007.1:0-4999 GCA_014623385.1 Paracoccaceae bacterium | reverse complement strand
CCGGCCAGAAGATCATCGTGGACACCGCCCTGCACCAGCGCGTTGCGAAAACGGCGAGGGGGGCGTCGCATCGGGTACAGGTGCATAAGAGGCCGGGGTTGCAAAACAGCATGAAATCCAACCGCAGTTTCAGTGCACGCTCCAGCTTTGGGGTACCACTGCCCGATCAGCAGATAGTTGAAGCGGACCAGCGGATCATATAACCCTGAGGCCCGATCCCGGCGCATCCCAACCCGCGCTTGCGCGTCGGCGAACACCACCACTAGTCCACCGGTGCATCAATCTTGCTCAGAACATCGTCTGTGCCGATCCGAACCGTGTTCGATACGAATCGCGCAAAAACAGGTCCATGCTAACCACCCCTGAACGCCTACCGAGAACATACCAGGTTGATGGTTTGTCCGCAACCCTCTACTTATGCAGAGGTTTTCTGAATCGGATAGCTCTAAAAGAACTGAACTGCGGCGGGGTTTATGGTGTCAAAGGTGACAATATTAGTCAGGAAAATAAATAACGGTTCGGGTTGAACCGCACCCAAGCCTACATTGGCTGCATGTCGCCCAAAACCTCGTGCAGGAAAAAGGTACCAGAAATCGGATTGGCCAAGGTACCCAGCCCTGCCAAACCTAAAACCCAAAGGCAGCTTAAGCTTCTGAGCAGTGATCCATGGTCATGTCGGTGACGGTGATTGAGTCATGTACGGTGCACAATACAACCTATGCACCGTCAGAACGGTAACATTCACTGTTGTCTGGGCAGGCAGTCGGTCAGCCAGAAAAACGCTTTATAACCAGCGTTGAATTCGACATAGTCACGGTCAAACTACGCTCAAAAACACTGGCACTAAACCACACGGGCTAGCGTCAGGTACAGTTCACCCAAGGTTAAGGATAGGTGTTCATCACGCCCGGGTCTGATCCGCAATGTCCGTTGTCAGGGGCATCGGGGGCTGCGGGATCCGTGGGTATCTGACCGGTCAAAAACAGCCAGCAATACGCCTGGACCGCATGGCTGAATGGGGCGACCAGTCGAGGGCCATTCGCAAACAAATGAAACTGAAAACCACCGGTCTGCCCCAGTCGGGTACACCACAGCCAGACACGTCGGATGTTAACCGCACCACAGGGGGAAGCCCGCGCAGTTTCTGCAATCTGCAACTTGTGTCACATACCCTGCCGGTTCCGATACGCAAAAAGAAAGGTGGCAGCCAGACATCGAAACGCGGCGGCAGTCACCAGCACAAGGTCAAGCCAATTTCGCTGCGAAGAATATGCCAGCACGCAGGCATATCAATCCCCGTATTGCACATTTTAACCGCGTTGACCGCGCGCGTCGGGTCGCGGTAATAAGCGTAAGATCTGCCCAAAAATCAAATACCTATGTATTCGGCTGACGTGGAAATCTGAACCGCGCACCGTCGATCTGCACCGTATCATCGTCGATAACCCGCACCGCGCCCGTCATGGCCATTGCCGGTTCATCGCCGCCCGCACCGTAGCAGTGCCAGGGGGAACTAAACCACCGTAGCAACCGTTGCCGTCGGTGCACCCTGAGTGCGGGTAGGCCTTGGACGCAAGCAGAAATCAAGCAGAAATAGGGCAACCCAGGCAAGCAGACCGGTGTACAAGCAGGGCGATAAGTAGATCGTGCCATAACGTCAACTCAACCAGCTTATGACTGCAATAATCACGCATAACCAAAACGCGCCAACAAATGCTGCGATGATATACGTGGCTGTATAGTCGCGTTTGGCTTGCTCCTATAGCATTAGCGTTTCAGCTTGCATCAGGTCAATCTCAGCTTCCATTTCCTCCGCTAGCATCTCAGCCGCAGCAATCCGGGCTTCCATCGCAACATGTTCGGTTGCTAGCTGGCGCTCGAAATCGTCAATACGCACAAGGCCTTCATAACGTGCGCCTGCGCCTTCCGGGCTCTGCAAAAATTCCTGTGCTTCATCATAGGTAGCAAATAGGTGTGGTTCGGTGTAGGCAATTTCAACATTCCAACAAGTTACCAAATGTGCCATATCCGCAGGAGTGGAGGTCGTCATTCTGTAAGTCCTTCTGCCAATGCCTTTCGTGACCGGTTGCGGGGGCATCCCCCTTTTGCCGCATCCCTGCGTTTCCACACTCGATCATTTATATCTACTCCTGCCTTTGGCTTCACCGTGATCCCGTCAGTTGTCCCGTTCCCCCTGGCGGAATTCAACAATAAAGATAGGCCTCCGATACTTGCCATACTGTCTGCCATAATCCAGATTACGCGACGGCGCGTCCCAGGAAAACAGTCGATTAGTTCGGCCCAACCATGTTCACAATAACGTCCCAAAACGTCCCAATCCATTTATCGCGTGGCTGATATTGTCCACCAGTATCGTCCACCAGCGTTTTGCAAATCGAACACACCCGCTATCTCACGATGGATTTTGACGGATTACAAGACCCATACAGCAAGGCATCTATTTGTACCGCTAACCGTACCGCTAAGTTTTTTCGAGAACACTATAGTTGGCTTGATAGTTGGCTTGCCGCCTTCGGCCTTTTTGCTTCGGGTGATGCTGCCTTCTCCAAGGTCAAAAAGACAGCCAGACACATCATCACTGAATTAAACAGGTGAATCAAACAGGTTTTCGACCCTGCAATGCACCAATTGCTGTGCCGTGACCGATGCAACGACAAAGAGCAACAATACTAATCACATGGTGTGATGTTCTAAATTATCAGCTTTTACCAGCTTCAATTCATCAAAGCGGAATATTGTCGTGCTTTTTCCACGGCATCCGCACCTTTTTGTGGCGCAGCGAGGCAATGGCCCGAGCAACACGGCGGCGGGTTGACCGAGGCTGAATCACCTCGTCAATGAATCCGCGCTCTGCGGCGACAAACGGGTTAGCAAAGCGGTCCTCATATTCCTGAGCATGGTGCGCGATCTTTTCAGGATCGTCCAAGTCGGCGCGGTGGATAATCTCGGTCGCCCCTTTGGCACCCATAACCGCCACCTCGGAAGTGGGCCAGGCATAGTTCACATCGCCGCGCAAGTGTTTGGAGCTCATCACAACATAGGCACCGCCATAGGCTTTGCGGGTGATGACCGTGATTTTTGGCACCGTCGCCTCACCATAGGCAAAGAGCAATTTGGCCCCGTGCTTGATCACACCATTATATTCTTGGCTGGTACCCGGCAGAAATCCGGGAACATCCACAAGCGTCAAAAGCGGGATTTCAAAGCAATCACAGAACCTTACAAACCGCGCCGCTTTGCGGCTGCTGTCGATATCCAAACACCCGGCCAACACCGTCGGTTGGTTGGCCACAACGCCAACCGTCTGCCCCTCGAGCCGAATAAAACCAGTGATCATGTTCTTGGCAAATTCTTCCTGAATTTCAAAAAAGTCGCCCTCATCCGCAAGCTTGAAGATCAACTCTTTCATGTCATAGGGCGTGTTCGGGTTTTCGGGGACCAGCGTATCCAGCGAGTATTCCACCCGGGCCGGATCATCAAAAAAGGGACGCACCGGGGGCTTCCCCCGGTTCGACAGCGGCAAGAAATCCACAAGCCTGCGCACTTCGGCCAATGCCTCAACATCGTTCTCGAACGCACCATCGGCCACCGAACTTTTCCTTGCATGGGTGGATGCGCCACCAAGCGCTTCAGCGGTGACCTGTTCGTTGGTCACGGTTTTGATCACGTCCGGCCCCGTGACAAACATGTAAGAGCTGTCCTTGACCATAAAGATGAAGTCGGTCATTGCGGGGGAATAAACTGCACCACCGGCACAAGGCCCCATGATCACGGAAATTTGCGGCACCACACCAGATGCGGATACGTTCCGATGGAATATCTCGCCGTAACCAGCCAGACTGTCGACGCCTTCTTGAATTCGGGCCCCGCCGGAATCGTTGATACCGATCACGGGCGCGCCGTTTTGGACGGCCATATCCATGATTTTGCAGATTTTCATCGCGTGAGTAACGGACACCGACCCACCAAGCACGGTGAAATCCTGGCTAAAAACATAAACCTGACGTCCGTTCACCGTTCCCCATCCGGTGACCACACCATCACCCGCCAGTTTTTGGTTTTCCATCCCGAAATCGGTGCAGCGATGGGTCACAAACATGTCAAATTCTTCAAAACTGTCATCATCCAACAGCAATTCGACACGTTCGCGTGCGGTCAGTTTCCCACGCCCATGCTGGGCGTCCACACGACGCTGGCCACCGCCCAACCGGGCTGCCGCGCGACGGTCTTCCAGTTCTTCAAGGATGTCTTTCATCTTGGGATCCTCGCACCTATTTCTGTCCGTACACAAAGCTGCCAGATACGTCGGAACAAACATCAGGCAAATTTTCAAATCCGTTTACCGATGGAACAGAAAATTGCAAAGCGTTCTGAACCGCCACATCGCATATGACGACGCTGACGCTGCTGTGTGGGGGTTCGGCGTTGGTGATGAATGTCTTGTTGCCAAGCTTACCGGACAGCGATGCCTATCCGCTGCTCCAGCTGATGCTGTCCACTTCGGTGGGTTGGCATATTGGCAATCTTTGACCGCCATTCAACCTGCGCGTCAGTTGGGTTTGTGAATCGGCCCGTGGGTATCACAACCAAGGTTTACAGATTGGGCCAACACCCATCGCAATATTGATTGAAAATCGTATTATGCCCATTCAGAAGCTAGGACCTCATACATAATTTGGATGATTGCGAACAAACCATCAACCCGGTATGCTCTTGGGAGGCTTAATGGGTGGTTTGACGGGCCTGTTGTTGCGCAAAGCGGCGAATCGGATCGGCACAGACAACGTTCTGACCAGGATTGACGCACCAGTGGACTGGCGGTCGTGTTCACCGACGCGCAAGCGTGCGTTGGGGCGTTCCGGGATCGGGCGGCCTCAGGATTATGATTCGCTGGTCCGCTGCAAGCGTCTACTGATCGGGCAGTGGCACCCCGAAGCTGGCGCGGGTACCCTCAACTGCGGTTGGATTTCATGCTGTG
>JACOMT010000006.1 GCA_014623385.1 Paracoccaceae bacterium | reverse complement strand
CCGAAAGTTTTATCGCCCTGAAGGTCAATATCGGCAATTGGCGTTGGGCGGGGGCGCCATTCTATCTGCGCACTGGCAAGCGGATGCGGGCGCGTGCCTCTGAAATTGCGGTGGTGTTTCGGGCGCCGCCCCATATGATTTTCCCCGATATTGCGGCGCATCCGGGCAATGTTTTGGTGATTCGCCTGCAACCGGATGAGGGTATCACCCTTGTGACCACGATCAAGGAACCAGGGCTTGGGGGGATGCGCCTGCGCGAGGCGTCTTTGGACATGACCTTTGCCGAGGCTCTGGAGGATGGGGGGGACAATCAGGTTGAGGCCTATGAACGACTGATCATGGACGTGATCCGCGGCAATCAGACTCTGTTCATGCGCGGGGACGAGGTCGAGGCTGCCTGGGCCTGGACAGATCCGATCATCCAAGGCTGGGAGTCGCGCAACGATGTTCCGAAACCCTATGATGCTGGCAGCAGCGGTCCGGGCGATGCAGATTTCCTGCTGCATAGGG
Organism: Paracoccaceae bacterium; assembly: GCA_014623385.1. Lineage (GTDB taxonomy): Bacteria > Pseudomonadota > Alphaproteobacteria > Rhodobacterales > Rhodobacteraceae > JACOMT01. The sequence continues at coordinate 30,878 of JACOMT010000006.1, read as the reverse complement.
AAGGCCGAAAATGGCACAGGATAAAAGCATGAAGATCGTTGAATATGCTGATCGTGCAATGCTTTGCATCGAACTAGCAAATGTTCTGGCCGGTGAGCTGGAAAGCTGGCTGTTGAACCATGATCACGCCTCGTTTGCGGTGCCGGGCGGCACGACGCCGGGGCCTATATTCGATAGGCTTTGTGCGGCTGATCTGGACTGGTCTCGTGTGACGGTCATGCCGACGGATGAACGATGGGTTCCGGATGATCACGAACGTTCGAACGCCCGGTTGATTCATGCAAGGCTCTTGACCGAGCGCGCAGCGCAAGCACCTTATATGCCGTTTTACCGCGACGGGTTCAAACCCGAGGACGCCGTCGCGCAACTGAATGCCGGGATGGCGGGCGAATTACCCATATCGGTTTTGCTGCTGGGTATGGGGGGAGATATGCACTGTGCCTCGCTGTTCCCGGATGCCCCGGACCTTGCCGCAGCACTTGCGCCGGATGCGCCGCCATTGTCGGTGCAAAGTCCGCCATCCCAAACCGAAACACGTATTACGCTCAACGCAGCGGTTCTGGATGGTGCCATGAACAAACATCTGGTGATTATGGGCGATCACAAGCGTGCAGCATTGGAACGGGCGACCACGCTGTCGCCAGAGGAGGCACCTGTTGCCGCCGTCCTGCAAGATATGACTGTCCACTGGGCCAGTTAGGATCCAGAAGTGTTTTATGAATTGCACAAGATTCGGGCCGCGCAAGGAGCGCGGCACATGTTGGATTTATTCACGCAGGACCCGGATCGGGCGACAACATTCAGCGTTGAAACCGGGGACATGCGATTTGACTATGCCAAGACCCAGATTGATGCCGAAACGCGCAACGCACTGATCAAATTGTGCGTCTCTGCGCGGCTAGCGGACCGGCGCGAGGCGATGTTCAGCGGTGCCAAGATCAACGAAACCGAAGGGCGCGCTGTGTTACACACGGTGCTGCGCAATGTGGATGGTGGTCCTGTTCTGGTCGATGGCCAGGATGTGATCGGCGAGGTGCGCGCCACCCTGGACCGGATGGAGGAATTTGCACACAAAACCCGAACATGTTGTCCGGCTGGCGACAGGGTCACCGATGTTGTAAACATTGGGATCGGGGGATCTGACCTGGGTCCGATGATGGCCGTTACAGCCTTGTCACCTTATCACGACGGACCGCAGTGTCATTTCGTATCGAACGTGGATGGTGGGCATATTGCGGACACAATACGCAATCTGAATCCGGCCTCGACCCTCGTCATCGTTGCGTCGAAGACTTTTACGACGGTCGAGACCATGACAAATGCCCGCACAGCACGCGCTTGGATGGTTGATGGCGGCGGTGACCCATCGAAACAGTTTGTGGCTTTGTCAACAGCCATGGACAAGGCAGAGGCGTTTGGCATTCCGCCAGAGCATGTGTTCGGTTTTGCCGATTGGGTTGGTGGCCGTTATTCGATATGGGGTCCGATTGGGTTGTCGCTGATGCTGGCGATTGGAGCGGATGCCTTTCGGGCTTTCCTGCGCGGGGCACAAGCGATGGACATCCATTTCCGGTGCACAGACTGGCAGGAAAACATGCCCGTGATGCTGGCTTTGGTGGGTATCTGGCACCATCAGATTTGCGGCTATCGCACGCGTGCCGTATTGCCCTACGAGCAGCGGCTGTTGCACTTGTCGGCCTATTTCCAGCAGATGGAAATGGAATCGAATGGCAAAAGGATCAGCATGGATGGTACCGATCTAGAGATTGTGTCCGGTCCTGTAGTCTGGGGTGAACCCGGTACCAATGGGCAGCACGCCTTTTATCAGCTGATCCACCAAGGTACCGCCATTGTGCCATGCGAGTTCATGATCGGTGCCACGGGACACGAGCCTGATCTGGCCCATCATCACCGACTATTAGTGGCCAATTGTTTGGCCCAATCCGAGGCATTGCTGCGGGGGCGCAGCCTGGATGAGGCGCGCGAGCGGATGGTCGCCGAGGGGTTTGAAGGGGCCGAATTGGAACGACAAGCCCGCCATCGGGTCCTTCCGGGGAACCGCCCGTCGACCACGCTTAGCTATCCGCTGCTGACCCCGTTCGTACTGGGCCAGATTGTGGCGCTTTATGAGCATCGGGTTTTTGTCGAAGGCGTCATCCTTGACATCAACTCCTATGACCAGTGGGGCGTGGAACTGGGCAAGGAACTGGCTACCGCCTTGTATCCGGTCCTGGATGGCCAAGCTGAGCTCGGGGACCGGGACGGGTCCACCGCCGCGCTTTTCGAATTTATCAAAAAGCACGGCGGATAAATTCCACCGCGTTCCCTGACTTGTCTTTGATGGGAATCATGGACATGCTGTTATCGGCAGTTAAGCTGCGCTGCAAAAGCCGCGCACGCGCAGGAATTTGGGTGCGGTGCTCTTTGCATAGGACCTCTGCGTGAGCGCGTGATCTTCGGCGGAAGCTTTGATTTGGCCATTCTGTCCGGTCCGCTGGCCTTAGCTGGCCATTACATCGGGCAAAGCGGTTTTGGTGGTCTGGTTATGCGATTACCGGTGTTGGCGGGGCAGGTTCTGCCTGATCGCCACCATCGCCAGCTGGGCGTTTTTTGGTCAGCCCGGACTATCGGGCGGCACTTCATCGTGGCATAGGCATTGCTCAACCCTCAAGCGGCGTTTGCAGACGCGCAGGGCGTCCCGGTTTGTAGGCGTGGTGTGGCGTCGATGAAACGTTCATCGTCCGGGCGAGCAAAGCCGTTGGATTTTATCTTGTAGCCCGGCGTAGCGTTCAAGCCTTTCCTGACCCATCGTGCTTTTGTGTCAGCACTGAAATGGTTGCTGGGGCGGGTGGTACTTTGTACCAGTGTGACGTCGATAATCGCCACTTCGGCCCGTGATACCCAATCTGATGGCACCCCCGGCCAGAAGATCATCGTGGACACTGCCCTTCACCAGCGCATTGCGAACACGGCAATGGGTCGTTTCATCGGGCACAGGTGCATACGGGCCGGGGCCGCAAAAAGGCATGAAATCCAGCCGCAGTTGAGGGCGCGCGCCAGTTTCTGGTCGCGGGGTCCGTGCCACTGCCCGATCAGCAGACAGTTGAAGCGGACCAGCGAATCATACCCCCGAGACCTGATCCCGGAGCACCTCAACCCGCGCTTGCGCGTCGGCGAACACCACCACCGCCAGTCCACTGGTGCGTCAATCTCGGTCAGAACGTCGTCTGCGCCGATCCGAACCGCGTTCGACACGAACCGCGCGACAACAGGCCCAGCAAACCACCCCTGAACGCCTCCCAAGCGCATACCGGGTTGATAGTTTATCGGCAATCCTTCAATTATGCAGAGGTCTTAAAGCTGCCAGGACCTGCCCGTCACGCAAAGCATGCTGTTCAAAAGCCGCTATTTTAGTGTCATCCCGGGACTGCCCGGCCTTAACATCTCACACAGCATCGGCACTGCACGGGACCGCCCCCACCCACGGATATGGGCCGCGCAGCACAGATGCATGAACCATGTATGACCGATTTCCTCTCATCGACCCGAACAATCCACCCGTCCGCGCCTATCCGGCCCAATTTCGGACTCTCACTGAGCACCGAATGTTGCCCTATTTCTGGCACTCTACAGAACGCCGTGGATCTCGCGCGCGGACCGACGGTTGCTTCCGTCTGCCTGTTATGGCCAACCGACCCACGCCTTGGTGGCTTCGATGTGAACACGGGGCACGGGGGATACCCCACCCGCCGCCGACCAGACCACCATGGCCTTACAAGGGCTCCTTATTGCAAAAACTGCGCCCACGCGTCCTGTGGGATGGTCAGAGTGCGGTGGGTCTGACCTCAAGGTCCAAAAGACCGCCACGTATTCGAAAGCACCCTGCACACACCCCGTCGCCCCGCCCCACTGACCGGTTAGACGCCATCCGGAAAATTTTGATCTGCAACGCCGCCGCAGCCACGTACCCTTTGTCCGAGGTATCGGCCCGATCTTCAAAGTCCGTCAACATTGCACACTACCGCCCTGCTGTGCCGATGTGGTTCTGGCCCGTTGGCTGGCCAAAGGTCACACTCTTGTCGTCCGGAAACCGAACGGTGCTGGACACAGAGAGCGATGTAGGCGACGGCTTGTTCGGTTCCCCACCAAAACTGATCTGCAGGACCGGATACGCCAAAAGCCATATTCTTGTACCCAATAGCTCTGGACACCCCTCCGGAGACCGTATATAGTGAAACTACCTATCGGACCCGTTCCGATCCCATGCCCAGGTAGCTCAGGGGTAGAGCAGTGGACTGAAAATCCTCGTGTCGGTGGTTCGATTCCACCCCTGGGCACCATTCAATCTCTTGATAATCTACGTTCTATTTACGAATTTGGGATGAGAAAAATTCCGGTCCCGGATTACAATATTCATTTCGATACGAAAATATATTTCGGGCTTTGTCGCACAAATCCTGCCAAGGATTTACTAGCCGGAGGCCATGATCGCTTGGCCCCTGCAAGGTACAATAAGCCGCCATGGTCGGCGGGCATGCGCCTGAAACACCCTAAAGGGGCGTTCAAGGGCGGTTTCTGGCGGCGGTCACGGTGGGCGGGCTCGGACAAGTGGCGGGACCAAATCCTGCCAGGTCAGGGTACGGCTCGGTCGCTGCGCCCCACTTGGACGCACCACGAAGCGGACACGGCACATCCCGGCATATGCGGGGTAGCCTGTGCTATCATCTTGCCGGGCGGGAACGCCAGATCACAGAGGGCAGAGGACCGCTAGGGCGGTCCCCCGTGGCACGGAGGACCCGGATCACCGGGCCCGCAGGGCAAACCCCCGTCCGGGAAACGGGACAAGGCCCGCCCCATCACCCGATCTTTGCAAAAGCCACCTATAGGCAACCGCCTGCAATGTCTTTTGGATGCTTTATTCTAGGCCAAGAATGGCGCGGATCATTAAAGACACCCCCGCAGCCATGTGGCTAGTTTGACAATCAGATGACCTGTTAAATAATAGCCATGTCTATGGAGCAGGATTTAACAAGCGGAAATTAAATCAGCTTGGTGCATTTCCAACTGATCTACTGCTTGAACGGCTTCCGGATTCCTCATCCGTAGGGCAAAATAACAGTGCACATGTCAGATATGAAACGCTTGCTATCATCGTAGTATCCCTTAACTGTTATGTAACCAGTATTGTTCGGCCTTCCGTGTGCGATCTTATCTCTGATGCTTTTGAGGCTATCAACAGATTCTTTACTCTTTGTGGGAGTTGCATCTTTGATTTTTGGCCACCAACAGGGATCAAATTGGTTAAGAATGCGCTCGATTTTCTCACAGTTCAGCGCGTTGTTCCAAGATATTGTTTGGCTAATGTAACGCGAAATTTTAGGGTTTCCGTTTGTTCTCCCATATTCATAGAGAATCTCTTTCGTTGCATACTCAATATATCCTGCGGCGGCAAGTACGACGTGGTTCGCATAAACGCTTTGAATGATCGGTTCGACCGCATAGACAGACTGGTCCAACGTCTTGACCAGATGATCGATCTTTTGCGACCTACCGTAAACGTTATTTGGCAGCATCTATGGCCTCGATTGCCATCTTGATCCTGCCGTGAACATTGGCGGTATTGGACGTTCTCTGACTGATGAGCTCCTTGAAGTCCCCATTATTGACCAGACTGTTATACGCGTGGTTTATCGATTCACTGCTCGCATCGGGACGCCCATGTATCGCAACCATAACGGCATCAAAAACGGCGACGTTCATGGACCGATTTGGGCGGAATGCTCGGTCACCAAGGGCGTTTCGTGCTCGTGCAATGGTGTTCTCAAAGGCAGTCTCAAAGCACCGAAGCCGATCTTCTTTTGCGTTTCTGTTGTTTTGCATAAAGTTGTTCATGAATGCTTTCATGTTCTTGAAATGCTCATAATTCTCCTGGTTATGCGAAATGGCAAGAAATCTCAGGATTAGCTCTTGATCTTTTGATCTGTTGTCAACAGGACCAAAGATGTTTCGCCAATCCGGGTTTTCATTCAATTGCCCCAGAAACTTTTGGAACGGTCCATGATAAATTGCGGTCCTTATTTCCTGTGGATGTAAAGGTGTTCCACCTGTGTTTATGCGATTAAATATATGATACGCAGAGCTATTGCCGACTTTCGGTTCAATTTGTTGAATGATTATTGCGTGGATCACGGTGTCCTCAAAACGCCGATGATATTTTTCTTCAAGGTCTTCAAGTGTACACCCCTGAAATCGGGATTGTACATTCTTTAATTTGAACGGTTTATCATTGTGTCTAAATTGACCTTTATGAAAGGCGTGTAGCGTTGTAAGACGTTGCAGCCCGTCCACAATCAGGTTTTTCTCGGTATTCTCTTCACGATACAAAAAGATATTTGGTACAGGCAACCCAAGCAGTATCGACTCGATAAACTTTGACGCTTGTGGCAGTGACCAAACGTAATTCCGCTGAAACTCCGGGGAAAATATTCGGCCATCATCAAATCGCTTGACTAGCGCATCTACGGGGTAGTCTGCACCATATGTATTGACTTTGTAGTCAACGCCCTCATCCGAGATTTCCTCCCCGGCATCATCAGCCTCTAATTTTTTGTCTTCTGATTCCCTGATGTCGGGGCTGTCATCCTGGCCCGCGTCGGTAGTCAGGGCCTGACGTTCCTCTTGCGGTTCGATGATGTCGTTGTTCGCCATGCCACACCCTCCCAAACTTTTTATTACCACACATCAATACAGACAGTGAACGCAACACAAATTTTTGAACTGGTTTGGACAAGTGAATCGCCCCGAGGTTACCGGGGAGATTTTGGTTCATAACGGCCCTGCTTGTACGAACCCCACTAACGGATTCACTATAAATCGCACGATGTTGTGGCCGGAGGCTCATGACCGGTTGGGCCCCGTGGGGGCACAGATGGGCGCAAAACCGGCGGGCTTGTGCCAGTGTGTCCAAGGAACAAGGAACGCGGCACGCTTTCGAGGGTGCGGAGGACCCGGATCACCATACCCGCAGGGCAAGGCCCCGTTATGGAAACGGGACAAGGCCCGCCCGTCACTTGGTTTGTGCAATAAAGCCTTTTCCCGCGAAGAGGAGCGTGCCACAGTTGAGCCGATTGAACCATGAGGGAGGTTGAAATGGCGAGCAGGCATGTTTTGGCAACGGTGCTGGTGGCAATGGTTGGTGGCACCGCGGTGGTTGCAGATGTACTACGCGGTACTGGTGGGCCCATGAATTTTGATTACGGGCTCGAGTATGGTGGTAAAGCTAACTATGAGAGCAGCCTGCTGCGAGAATGGGTGATTGTAAACGACGCGCGGCTCCCGGTCAGCCTGTCAAGTTTCAGCTACAGCACAGAATATGAAGATTCAGAGTTGGCCCGATTTTTGTCCCGAAATCCTTCTTTGAATTACGATATTGATTACTACGTAGAGGTTCAGGAGGCTATTCAAGCTATTGAAGTCCGTTTCATTCCCTTTGACATTTGGGGGGAACGTGGCCGGGCCCTGTCCGCGACGGATATTCGGGATATTGGCCCCGGGACACTGACCTTAAATGGGATATGGCGAATCCTCTCCGATAATGAAGCCGCAGAACATTATGCGATGCTGGGTTACATTGCTCAGGTAAAGCTGGCCTCTGGCGAGATTTTGCACGCAAACACGGTTGCGGTGGTGGAAGAGGCGCGACGCTTCTCAGCGGATTTTACTTCCAGTGACCTCTCGACCAAAGATTAATCGTCTATTGAGAAGGAAAGGAAACGATTCAAATTTGCAATCGGCACTTCCTTAGGGTACCGGTCTCGTGCATCGGGTCGATAAGGCGATGCTAACATCGGGCACGTTTTTCGACGGGGGGCATGACCAGGCTGTAACCGACTATTCGGCCGCCGATAAAACCGGACGTGTTTGACAAAGAAACGGGCCGGGCAATGCCCCCAATCACCCCGGGGCGGCAGTGATCCTTGCCTGCGACCCGGTGGTCCGCCAGCCCTCCACATCACCGGCAGCCCTCCATTTAAACGCTCGGACCTGGGTGCCCCGCGACCAGGCCGATCTTACCGGTACAGAGTGGCAGTCAGTTACAGCTGATATCCAATCCGTCCTCACCTGATCAAGGCGAGGCGCGCCGCCGTCAAGGCCGGGATCATGCGGTGGTTCGTCGGCTAGACGTAGATGTGGCTGACGTGAAATAAATTCCGGGCCGTTTGACCTATCTGCATGACCGGCACCGACAAAGAGGGCGGAAAAAGCGAAGACCGTGCAGGTGGTGCGGATTTTACTTGACGCCTTGTTTGCAGGGCAGGGAATCGATGACCGCAGATCCGGGGCGGTTCGCCCGGCTGATGCCCGCCGATTCGATACTATTCTGTTCGATGCCATTTGGGCCGTTGTTGATCATGGGAAAAACGTTTGTGGCGTTCTGTATGATCCGGTCATAGATGATTGCATCTGGGTCGCGTGCGGGCAGGGCACCCTGGTTCACGTGCTTTGGCACGGTGGCACGCCGACTACCCGGATCACCCCTAGGCGGGTCAGGGCCTTGGGCGGGTCCATAACCTTCGATGTTCGTGTGGCGAGTACCCGTCGTACTATGGTACTTGACCATATCGCCTAGGGCAACCACCCCGGGGCCATGCTTCGGGGTGGTTGGTAGTCGGGGCATGTGGTGGCACAGGGGCAGGCGGATGGGATTGCGGGTTATCGCCCTCCCATTAACCTGTGCCAAGCATCTGGCGATTCCGGGGCACACCGAATGGTCCTGTTATGTTAGAGAGGATGCGGATATCCCCTGACTAGACGGGCACGCGGGCCTGAAACAGGTTTATCAGTGCCGGAATGACCATGCGTTCCGGCGTTTCATAGGTGGCAAAGTCTGTGGCAACGGCTACTTCGATTGCCTGGGCATCCTCTGCCGTCCCTGCGTGATGGGCCAGAATGCGTGCCGCCGGGCCAACCTGGGTCACTAGGGCGGCGGCACCCGTCAAACCACCCATCGGCGTCAGATCCAGATGCACAGCGTCGACAGAGACGTCGGTCAACCCGGCCTCGGCCATCAACCCGGTTATCCGATCTCCGTCGTGAAAGGCCAGCGGACCGGGCGCATTGCGGTCGGTTTTCGGCATGGGCCCCATCCGTTCCACAGCGCGGATATGCGGCACCCGAAACCATGGATTGCCTTCTAGCGGACCCCAGGCGGCAAATGTCATCCGACCGCCCGGTTTCAGTGCCGAAGCAATATTGCGAAAGGCCGAGACCGGATCGGCAAAGAACATCATACCAAAACGGGAAATCATCGCATAGCGGCTGGCAGGTTCAAAACCGGTGGTCTGGGCATCATCCAGCAGCGTATCAATGTTTCCAAGTCCCGAATTTGCAATTCGTGTTTCAGCCCGCTGCAGCAATTGTTGCGAGATGTCGACACCCAGGACGGATCCGGTGGGCCCAACCTGCCTGGCGGCCATGAGCAGGCTGATGCCTGTACCACAACCGATGTCCAGCACGTGATCACCCGGTGCCAGTGCGGCACGGTCCAGTACCAGATCCAGCACAGGTGCCAGCGCGGTGTCGAGCCTGTGCTCATAGCTGATCCATTTGGCACCGGACGGGGATTGGCCCCAGTATTCGGCCTGGTCGGAATTGTCAGATGTCATCGGCCCCCTCCCTTGATGCAACTGTAGCGTCAGGTCGGCGGCTTGACCTGCCCTGTGCGCGGCGGCGGCGCTTGCCACGGCTTTCGGTATCGCCCCCCGCATTGAAATTGACCGAAGGCAACGAGACAACCGACAATAATTCCGAAAAGGGATCTGTTTTGTGCGGAATCGCACTGGCGGCAACAAAATGATCCTGGAATTTGGGTTCAATCGCGGTTTCGATCTTAGTGATTTCGCGGACGAGACACTCAATCTCTGCCCGTGCGCCGATGTTACATAGCGCTATGCGTGCGCCGGTACCTGCGGCGTTTCCGGCGCTGGTCACTTTGGCCAGTGGGGCATCGGGAATCATGCCCAAGACCATCGCGTGTTTGGTTGAAATATGCGCGCCAAAGGCCCCGGCCAAAACGACCCGATCCACCCGATCCACGCCCATTTCATCCATCAATAACCGGGCCCCGGCATAAAGCGCGGCTTTGGCCAGTTGGATGGCACGAATGTCGCCCTGGGTCACGGTGATGCGCGGACCGCTGCCGTCGATGCCGCTATAGATGACATAGGCATGGGTTCGTCCCTCGGGTACACAGCGGGGCGTGCCGGTTTGTTCCGCCGATCCGATCAGGCCGCTGGCATCCAAAAGCCCCGCCATCCGCATTTCCGCCACGGCCTCGATAATCCCTGATCCGCAAATGCCGGTTATGCCGGTGGTGGCGACCGCCACATCAAAGCCATCTTCATCCGACCAGAAATCGACGCCGATCACGCGAAATCGCGGCTCTTTGGTGTCTGGATTGACCTCAAGCCGTTCAATCGCACCAGGGGCAGCGCGTTGGCCCGAACTGATCTGTGCCCCTTCAAAGGCGGGACCGGTAGGCGAGGAGCAGGCCAGAATCCGATCCGTGTTGCCCAAAAGGATCTCGGCGTTCGTGCCGATATCGACCACCAGAACCAGATCCCTGGATTTGCCGGGTTCTTCGGATAGGGCGACAGCGGCGGTATCGGCCCCGACATGCCCGGCAATGCAGGGCAAAACATAGATGCGGGCGCGTGGGTTCATCCGGGTCAGCCCAATGTCGACAGCGGCGCATTCCAACGCCTCAGACGTAGCCAGCGCAAAGGGTGCCTGGCCCAGCTCGACTGGGGGAATGCCCAGCAACAGATGATGCATCACTGGGTTGCAGACAAGAACTGTTTCGACAATCAGGGCCGGATCAATGCCCGCTTTCCCCGCAACGCCGACAGTCAAGTCATTCAGGGCGGCGCGTCCGGCGGTAGTCATTTCAACCTGGCCGCCCGGGTTCATCATCGCATAGGAAACCCGGCTCATTAGATCTTCGCCAAACCGGATTTGCGGATTCATCAGGCCGGAGGAAGCAACCACGCGCCCGTCAGACAAATCCGTCAGATGCGCGGCAATAGTGGTCGAACCAAAATCCACGGCAAGACCGTAAAGGCCCGCCTCATGCAGACCCGGAAAGATATCGATCACGCGGGCCGTATCGTCCCGATGGCCCTTGTGTACCGCCACTGTGACCTGCCAGTTGTTTTTGCGCAGAGCAGTCTGTAGCTTGCCCAACAGGGACAGATCATAACTTACCGGTCCGACATCCCACTGTTCCCGCAACGTATTGGCGAGTCGTTCAAAATCGCCATTCGGTTGATGCATGTCAGGCTGTTTCACGTCGACAAGATACAGTCTTGTCGCTGGATCCATATTTATCGCCCGCGCGGCAGCGGCCTTGCGCACGACTTGCCGGTGTACCTGGCTTTCCGGGGGAACATCAATCACCACATCGCCTTGCACCGTGGCCTGGCATCCCAGGCGACGACCCGGTGTCAGGCCCCGCTTGTCGTCGTAGCGCTGTTCCACCGCGTTCCAGGGCGACAGCGCGTCATCGGTCACCGTGACTCCGTGTTTGGGAAAGGTACCATAGGACGTCGTGATTTGCCATTTCGAACAGACCCCGCGCCCGCCGCATACGCTGTCCAGATCGACCCCCAATTGCCGTGCCGCCGTCAGAATTGGCGTGCCAACCGGGAAATGGCCGCGTTTGCCGGACGGCGTAAAAACGACAAGAGGGTCGGCAGTCATATTCGGGGTCCTTTGCGCAAATTGGCACAACGATGAAGATTTGGCGACCGGCCAACCGGTGTCCAGCGTCACATTCTATCCCATGCGCGTCATTTCCGGGGCACGCACCAATATGTACCATTACAAAATATATTTCTCTTGCACCCACATGCAAACCTACTACAGGGAGCCCGCCAAACGAGGCTTGCAGGAAGGGTTAACATGCAGATTCGCGAGGCACTTGCCTTTGACGATGTGCTTTTGGTTCCTGTAACGTCAGCGGCATTGTCGGCCAAGACGGGTATAGCAGTGCGCGTGACGCGCGACATCACAATGAACATCCCGCTGCTGTCTAGCACAATGGGCACTGTGACTGAGGGCCGGATGGCCATCACCATGGCATAGGTCGTTGAGATGGGCGTGGTCCACAAGAACCTGTCGGTTGACGAACCGATTGCACGAAGCACGGCGCGTGAAATGGTTTGAAACCGGGATTGTCTATAACCTTGTCACACTAGCGCGCAGCGCCGACGCTGGCCAATACCAAGGCGCTGGTTCAACGCTGTAATTTCACAGATTTTCCCGCGATTGATGACGTTGATCGCGTGGTTAGCATCGTGAACAGCAGGGACATTCGTGTTGCGAGTGGCGATAAAATCCCGGTCAGCGTCATGACATCCCTGGACAATCCTGGCGGTGCTACAGGAACCCGTCGACCGGGATGGGGCGCTGATCTTTATGAAGATGCGCTGCATCGAACAGCTGTTGGTCGTTAATGCCAAGCATAAGCTGACCGATCTGTTAATTTTAAAACCGCTTCGTGACAACGTGATTGTTGGCGGAAGCTTTGATTGGACCATCCTGTCCGGTCCGCGGGCCTTACATCTGGCAAAGCGGTTTTGGTGGTCTGGTTGCGATTGTCGGTGTTTGCCGGTTGAGGGTGATCCTGTTTGCGGCTCCCCACAGGTTCCGCCCGATTGCCGCCATCGCCAGTCAGCCTGCTGCCCCCGCGTTGTTCCCAAGCCCGCAGGGATCGATGACGGGCGGCCGTTCGCATGATCCATCCCGTCACGGTGGTGCCCGCGCCAGAGCATCCCGGTTGGCCTTGCTGGCACAGGCCTTGTCGGCCATACCCATCTGCGCGTTCGCCCCTTTGATCATGGTATCAAACCCAAGGCTCCCGGCCCGGTGCGCAGGTGCGGGGTGGACCTTGTTGATGAAACTTTCCTCGTTCGGGCAGGCAAAGCCATTGGATGTCATCTTCGTAACCCGGCGTGCGCTTCGCGCGGTTCCTGACCCACCGCGCTTGCGTGTCGGCCCTGAAATGCACCCCTGAATCGTTGGGCAGATCGTCGGGGGCCTCCTCTTTGGCTCGGTCTTGCGGAGCATGGCAAACCTTGGCCAGAAGATCATCACAGGTTGAGAAAATGGCAATTGGTCATCGCATCTGGCACAGGTGCAAAGAGATCGAGACTGCAAAACAGCATGGAATCTAACCACCGTTGAGGGCACGCACGCCAGCTTTGGGGTACCACTACCTGATCGGCAGACACTTGAAGCGGACCAGCGGATCACACCCCTGCGGCCCGATCCCGGAACACCCCAACGCAGGCTTGCGTGTCAGCGAACACCACCGCCAGTCCACTGGTGCGTCAATTCTGTTCAGAACGTCGTCTACGCCGATCCGCGTTCGATACGAACCGCGCCAAAACAGGTACCTAAAACCACCCCTGAAAGGGTCTCACAAGAGCATACTAGATTGACGTTTTGTCCGCAACCCTCCAAAAATTATGCAGAGATCTTTGACCGTCAGCATTGGCAGGGCCGTGCCGCTCCGGCTAACCACAGGCCGTGTCAAGCATAAGCTGGGAAACCGGTTGTATCGATACACTGACGAATATTTCAGCTCTAGGGGGATCGAACATGACAGTATCCGCCCTCTGCCCGTGCTGCCAAGGCGGATTGATACACGGTTGTTCAGATCTTCGGCACGGCCAGAAAGACCAACCTTCCATTAACAAAAAAGCATTTGCCAGCTCCTTTGTCCCTGTACGAGGTCATCTCACCATCGTACACCACTTTCTGGCTCATAATCTGAAAGAGCTGGCATATCAAACTTTTTATTGCAATGTCCTTCTTTCGATCTCATAAAGAGCTAAAGATGTGAACAAACCATCTATTGCCGCCCGCAGACGGGTATGACAATAAGGAAAGTGAACGGGGTGATGACAGATCTACTGACAATGACCAGCAAGAAAACCGCAGACAAACAAAAGGCATTGGACAGCGCGCTGGCCCAGATAGAGCGCCACTTTGGTAAGGGCTCGATCATGAAGCTGGGCGATGAAAACGCCGTGCAAGAGATCGAGGCTAGTTCAACCGGGTCGCTGGGACTCGACATCGCGCTGGGGATTGGCGGTTTGCCGATGGGGCGGATCGTGGAGATTTACGGGCCTGAAAGCTCGGGCAAGACGACTTTAACGCTGCACTGCGTGGCCGAACAACAAAAGCGCGGCGGTGTCTGTGCATTTATCGATGCAGAACACGCGCTGGACCCGCAATATGGCCGCAAGCTGGGCGTTGAACTGGATGAGTTGCTGATAAGCCAGCCGGATACAGGGGAACAGGCTCTGGAAATCACCGATACTCTGGTTCGGTCGGGCGCGGTGAATATGGTAATCGTCGATTCCGTGGCCGCCCTGACCCCGAAATCCGAACTTGAAGGTGACATGGGCGACAGTAGCGTCGGTGTGCAGGCCCGCCTGATGAGTCAAGCAATGCGCAAACTGACGGGGTCGATCAGTCGTTCGAACTGTATGGTTATCTTTATCAACCAAATCCGTATGAAAATAGGCGTGATGTTCGGCTCGCCCGAAACCACAACGGGCGGAAACGCGCTGAAATTCTACAGTTCGGTCCGTCTGGACATTCGCCGCATCGGATCCATAAAGGACCGCGACGAGGTGGTCGGAAGCCAGACCCGCGTGAAAGTAGTAAAAAACAAGCTCGCGCCGCCGTTCAAACAGGTTGAATTTGACATCATGTATGGCGAAGGCATCAGTAAGATGGGCGAGCTTTTGGATTTTGGCGTTAAGGACGGGGTAGTCGAAAAATCCGGATCGTGGTTCAGCTATGGCGACGAACGCATCGGCCAGGGCCGGGAAAATGCCAAGTCGTTTTTGCGGGAAAACCAAAGCGTTGCGCTGGATATTGAGAATAAGATCCGCGCCGCACATGGGCTGAATTTCGACATGCCACCGGGTGCGGACGAGGATGGTGTCCTTGAAGCGTGACGGCCTGTACCGGTACGCACGGTCAGCGATGGGCAGGGCAGTCATCTCGGCTAAAATCAAGCCGACGAAAAGAAACCATCAGACCCGATCACACCCATGGCCAGCCTGAACGACATCCGCTCGACATTTCTGACCTATTTCGGAAAGCACGGTCACGAGATCGTACCAAGCTCCCCGCTCGTGCCGCACAATGATCCGACCTTGATGTTCGTCAATTCGGGTATGGTACAGTTCAAAAACCTGTTTACTGGCATCGAAACCCGCGACTATGACCGCGCGGCCACAGCCCAGAAATGTGTACGGGCCGGGGGTAAGCACAACGATCTGGACAACGTTGGCTATACGGCACGTCACCACACATTTTTTGAAATGCTGGGGAATTTTTCCTTTGGCGATTATTTCAAAACCGAGGCGATCCCCTTTGCCTGGGACTTGGTAACAAAAGACTTCGGTATCCCGCAAGACCGCCTTTACACTACTGTGTTCCACACCGATGAGGAGGCCTTTGACACCTGGAAAAAGGTTGGCGTGCCCGAAGACCGGGTCATCCGCATCGCCACATCGGATAATTTCTGGCAAATGGGGCTGACCGGCCCCTGCGGCCCCTGCACCGAGATTTTCTATGATCACGGTAGCCATATCTGGGGCGGCCCACCGGGCAGCCCCGAAGAGGATGGGGATCGGTTCACTGAGATCTGGAACATCGTTTTCATGCAGAACGAACAGTTCGAGAACGGCTCAATGCGCGCGCTGAACATGCGATCAATCGATACCGGCATGGGGTTGGAACGGATCGGCGCGTTGTTGCAGGGCAGCCATGACAACTATGACACCGATTTCTTCCGGGCTTTGATTGAGGCAAGCGCGGATGCAACCGGTGTCGACCCCTATGGCAATCAGAACGTGCACCATCGCGTGATTGCCGACCATTTGCGATCAACCTCGTTTTTGATGGCCGATGGGGTGATGCCATCGAATGATGGGCGCGGTTATGTTTTGCGGCGAATCATGCGCCGGGCGATGCGGCATGCCCATCTTCTGGGGGCCAAGGATCCGATGATGCACCGGTTGGTGCCTGTGCTGGTCCGGAAAATGGGCGCGGCCTATCCGGAATTGAGCCAGACACAGTCGCTGATCGAGGAGACGCTTAAACTGGAAGAAACCCGGTTCAGAGCAACCCTGGATCGCGGGCTGAAGCTTCTGGACGATAAGGTGGCGACACTGGCCGATGGCGCAGCCTTGCCTGGTGCCGCGGCGTTCAAGCTTTATGATACTTATGGCTTCCCGTTGGATCTGACCCGGGATGCCCTGCGCGAAATGGGCCGTGATGTGGATATCACCGGATTCGATGAGGCGATGGCCGAGCAAAAGGCCAAGGCGCGGGCGACCTGGACCGGATCGGGGGCGGCGACGGATGCCGACATCTGGTTTGACGTGGCCGATGCCCATGGTGCGACCGATTTTCTAGGATATCAGACGGAAACCGCCGAAGGCCAGATCGTTGCACTGGTCCAGGATGGGGTCGTGATCGATCAGGCAAAGACCGGCGAAGAGGTACAGATCGCCCTGAACCAAAGCCCGTTTTATGCCGAATCCGGCGGGCAGGTTGGCGATACAGGACAGATTGAGACTGAAACCGGGTTGGCCAAAGTGACGGACACGCAAAAGATGGCGGGTGTTTATGTCCACATCGCGCGGGTGTCCGAAGGCGAATTGGCCATGGGGACCGCCGCAGTGTTGTCGGTTGATCGGGCACGACGGTCGGCGATCCGTGCCAACCATTCCGCCACGCATTTGTTGCACGAGGCCTTGCGCGTTGCCTTGGGGGATCATGTGATCCAGCGCGGATCGCTGAATACCGATGACCGTTTGCGGTTTGATTTCAGCCACACTAAGGCTCTGACGCTGGAAGAACTCAAACAGGTCGAAACCGAGATAAACGTCTATATCCGCCAAAATACGCCGGTCGACACCCGGATCATGACGCCCGATGATGCGCGTGCGATTGGTGCGCAGGCACTCTTTGGACAAAAATACGGGGGCGAGGTGCGGGTTGTGTCGATGGGCCATGCCGCTACCGGCAAGGGGTTCGACGGTCAGACCTATTCAATTGAGCTGTGCGGCGGCACACATGTGGCACGCACCGGTGATATCGGCGTCTTTGTGACCCTGGGTGACAGCGCCAGCAGCGCGGGCGTGCGCCGGATCGAAGCACTGACAGGCGCTGCTGCGTTCAACTATCTCAGCGGTCAAGACCATACGCTTGCCGCCGCCGCGTCTGAACTGAAATCGATCACCGCCGATGTCCCTGCACGGGTCAGGGCGTTGCTGGAAGAACGGAAATCCTTGCAGAATGAGCTGATACAGCTACGGCGCGAATTGGCTATGGCGGGGGGCGGCCAGACCACGGTGGCAACCGGGGATGTCAACGGTACGTCGTTCTTGGCCCAGGTTCTCAATGGAGTGACAGGAAAGGATCTGCCATCAATGATCGACGAACACAAATCCCGCATCGGGTCTGGTGTGATTCTGCTTATCGCCGATGCGGATGGCAAAGTTGCCGTGGCCGCAGGCGTTACAGCAGACAAAACCGAAACCGTCAGCGCGGTGGACTTGGTCAAAGCTGCCGTGGTTGAACTGGGCGGCAAGGGTGGCGGCGGGCGGCCAGACATGGCGTGGGGCGGGGCCAAGGATGCCTCAAATACCGATGCGGCGATTGCCGCAGCAAAGGCTGTGATCAGAGGTTAAGATGCCCGCATTGTGGATTGCCCGGGTCGATGTGACCGACGCGGAACTTTATGGAAAATACATTGATGTCGCCTCGGTTGTCATCCCGGACCATGGTGGTGTGTTCATCGCACGTGGTGGTCGCGTGGAACAGGTTGAGGGGCGAGGCCGCGCACGGAATGTTGTGGCTCGTTTTCCAGATATCAAGGCCGCGCTGAATGCCTACAATGATCCGCGTTATCAAGAGGCCGTGACCTGGGCCAAGGCAGCATCAGACCGTGAAATTGTGATCGTCGAAACCACGGACTAGCCCACCCCTTGCTTTTGTGGATCATCTGCCAAGTTTACCGCATTTTAGTGACAGGGGCCGTGCCACGGCATTGGAATGTTGTACAGTCAAAGGCTTGACCGCCTTGATTTCATTTTACCAGACCATGGGTTTTAGGGCGATGCATACGGGATACGATCCATGGCTTTGTCATTACAGTAGCATAACACGACGGAAATCGGCCTCTTTCAGGGGATGTTCCAGGGTGATATCCTGATTTTCAACCCCCGAATGTCACGACAGCGGCCCTCCGCTCCAAGCGTTTGAAGATCTCCGCGACCCGCAAGCGCGGCTTCAGGCGGTGGGCATAGGTATCATACGCGCCGCAGATTCGTCCGGAAATATGGTGCTGTTTGACCAGCACATGGCCCGGCCAGAAGCGGGCGAACCGGGCTTTGGCCATCTGCTTGTGCTAACAGGTCCAGATAGCATTTCCGTCGCTGCACGACGTTATCTCGACCACATTCATCGTCGTCCATATAGGCAATCGCCTCTTCCAGTGACAGGATCACGGGCGGCGTCAGGCGCACCGCGTCATCCGATCCCGAACGTGCAGATATTGGTTGGCTTTTGTCCTTGAGCGGGTTTGCCTCCAGATCATTGTCCCGGTTGTATTCGCTGATGATCATGTGGCCAAGGTCTTCCGGGCTCCCCCACCACAGCACATAGGCCACGAATTGGCTGTTTATGGAGATTAGGACGCCTTGGTGATGGCGAGATCGGCCCCTTGTGCGCGGGCCCCGGTCGTGAAAACCCAGTGCAGCACGCCCATGCCCCGTGCATGCCCCGTATGTTGATCAGAAATTCGCCATGATAGGCCAATCAACCCCGCGCGATGGCACATGCGCGATGATCGGCGTTTTCCCCGCGAGTGCCGGAATATTCATCGTCCACCTCAATCGTGATCTGTGACTGTTTTCTACACGGAGCACGGCTTGCAGGCGCGGGGGCGACCATTCACCCCCTTCGCGGGGAAATGTGCTGTGCCCGGCAACCTCAAACGCCTCGCCCCCAGCGTACCGGAAATGCGGATGGCGACGTTCCATAACGATCTTGAATCACCCGCGACTGCACCTTTCCCCTGTTCCGCCCGACCAGCGGGATATCATTGATCCCAGAAATCGCGTTGATGGTTGGCAGAGCGATGGGGTGCCCGGGCAAGAGCATTGGTTACTTGAGGGGCCGCAATACTGTTGGCTGCGGTGGCCTTGGTCATTCCGGAAAGCACGGCGATATCACCACTCTTTGCCGTTTCGATGGACTGTTAGCTGGGTCGGCAAACGGCCAGAATCCTGGTCTCCAGAAAGCTTTCAACCTGTGTGCCGTCCCAACCAAGTACCTTGACGGTTTTCCCGGGTTCCGCTCGACCGGTCAGGATGTGAGCAATGAACGGGGGGCTGCCCGGTGTTGTGGTCCAGCCTGCGGCACGGTTCGTCTTGCTTGGGGGCGGCACGTGGTCAATGATCAAATCGAACAGGGCATGCAGATCCTTGCATGGGCTATCTAAATTTTATACCGGCCCAAGCCTTCCGGACCGAGGCATCCATGGACAGGAAATCCAACTGGTCGTCATCGGTGTCGGGTGTGGCAAACAGGTCAAAGCGCTCGTCCATGGCGTGGTCCGATTCCGCACCAGATTGGTTGACCATGTTCAGAACGACAATGAAGGGCAACCTCAGATCAACGCTTTTGACGCCGCAAATTCGGTCTGGGGCAGCAGGCCTTCAGCGGCGTTCAGCAACAGAATAGCACCGTCCACCATGCCGAGGATCCGTTCCACCTCGCCCCCGAAATCGGCCCGGACCGGTGTGTCAACGACATTGATGCGCGTGCCTTTCCCCTTGACCGGGGTTACCTTGTTCAGAATGGTGATACCCCTGTGTTCGCGCTTCAGATCGTTGCTGTCCATCGCGCAGGCGACCACCAACCCCGGTTTTCGCGAACGGTGCCGAGCTGTTTCAACAGCTCATCAACCAGCGTGGTTTTGCCTTGGTCGACGTGAGCGATAATTGCAATGTTGCGCAGATACCTGATGTCTGGTCCTGAAACCTGCGCGGCAGGTCGCGCGATGATGTAACATATGCCACCCGGAATCACCCGATTTCCGCGATGAAGGACGCAGCATCCGCGCAACCGTGCCACGTGCCGGGAGGCATCACAGGCAGGGCGGTTGTATCCTTGATGTCTTGCATCACGAAACTGGCCAACGCATCCGACAAGGGTACCCGGATCATCAGGGATTGATTCTGCCGGGTCGCGTGGGCATGCCCGTTGATCTGGGTCTGAATCAAGGCAATCAATGGTAAGCTCACAGCATCCGGATTCAATGACGTGACCTGTTGCCGCCTCTAACGCCTTTATCCAGCACCAACAGGCGTTGTGCGCCAGATTGGCCAGCGTGCTGGGATCGTCCGGCGACAGGATGGAATCACATTTTTCAGCACCTTCAACAGGCTGCTATCAATGCTGCCCATTTTTGGTTTTTCGATGGTTCGCGGGATGATATCGTGCCAGGATCAGGATTGTACGGATTTTGGGACCCTGTTCACATCCGAAAATCGAGAGATTTGGGATGCACCATCCATTGAACTCACAGAGCACATGACCATCGACAAAGTGCTTTGATTAACCTCCGCAGTGGCGAACATGCTGTGTTTGCCATGACCTTTGTGGCACAATGGGCGGGGGCGGTGCTGGTCCATGCGGCCGTGCCTGGCTTGTGCGAAAAACCGCCAGCCGCATTGTTGGCCGACTTTGTAAATAGCCCCTTAACCGGGGGCAATCCTGCGAAAAGGGCCCTGGCGAGCCCTTGTTTTTTTTAGCCTGCCAAGGCTTTGTTCAGGTTCTCGTCCAACTTTTCCAGAAAACCCATCGTGGTCAGCCACCGCTGGTCCGGGCCGACCAGCAGGGCCAGATCTTTGGTCATATGTCCGGCTTCCACAGTTTTCGATGATCACCCGTTCCAGCGTTTCCGCAAAGGCGGCGAGGACGACGTTTTCGTCGAGTTTCGCGCGATGCTTGAGCCCTCCGGTCCAGGCGGAAATCGAGGCGATGGAATTGGTTGAGGTTTGCTCGCCTTTTTGGTGTTGGCGGTAATGGCGGGCGACGGTGCCGGATGGTTCCGTGCGCTGCCTCAGCCTCTACAATCTTGCCATCGGGGGTCATCAGTTGCGAGGTCATCAGGCCCAATGAACCAAAACCTTGGGCCACCGTATCCGACTGCACATCGCCATCATAGTTCTTGCACGCCCAGACAAAGCCGCCAGACCATTTCATGGCTGACGCGACCATGTCATCGATCAGACGGTGTTCGTACCAGATCTTTTCAGCCTCGAAATGGTCTTTGAATTCGGTGTCAAAGACTTCGGCAAATATTTCCACGAACCGGCCATCATATTGTTTCATAATGGTGTTTTTAGTCGACAGATAACAGGGCCAGCCCAAGTTCAGCGCATAGTTGAACGAGGCTCGGGCAAAATCATAGATCGACGCGTCGAGGTTATACATGCCCATATAAACGCCCGACGAAGGTGCCTGAAACACTTCCCGCTCGTCTACAGTGCCGTCTTCGCCTACAAATTTCAAGGTCAATTTGCCGGGGCCGGGGAATTTCATGTCTGTGGCGCGGTATTGGTCGCCAAAGGCGTGACGGCCAATCACAATCGGCTTAGTCCAGCCGGGGACCAAGCGCGGGACGTTTTTGCAAATGATCGGCACACGGAATACGACCCCGCCCAGGATGTTGCGGATCGTGCCATTTGGCGAACGCCACATTTTCTTCAGGCCGAATTCTTCGACACGCCCCTCATCCGGTGTGATAGTTGCGCATTTGACGCCAACGCCGATTGCTTTAATCTTTTCCGCCGCATCAATGGTAATCTGATCGTTGGTCCGGTCACGTTCTTCGATGCCCAGATCGTAATATAGCAAATCGATGTCCAGATAGGGCAGAATCAGCTTCTTTTTGATGAAGTCCCAAATAATTCTGGTCATTTCGTCGCCATCCATTTCGACGACGGAATTGTCTACCTTGATCCTGGTCATGTTGGCCTCTGTAAGACATCAATAGGGAAAGAGAGCGACCGGGTCGCGAGATGGGCCCGGTGCATATGCTGTCGGAATGCTAGCCGATAATCCGGTTCAAAGTGGCGCTTGGCCGCATGACCAGGGCCATTTTTTCTGAGTCTGGCTTATAATAGCCACCGATATCGACAGGTTTGCCGCGTACGGCGGCCAATTCGGCTAAGATATCGGTTTCACCCGCCGCCAGTGCTGCGGCGAGCGGCGCAAATACAGCTGCCAAGTCCGTATCCTCGATCTGGGTTACCAACGCCTCAGCCCAATAGCGGGCGAACCAGTAATGGCTGTCGCGGTTGTCCGGTTGTCCGACTTTACGGCCCGGGCTGCGGTTGTGATCAAGAATGCCCCGGGTTGCCGCGTCGACCCCTTTGCCCAACACGGCCGCCTTGGCATTGCGCTTGGCGTTGGCCAAGAAGGTAAGGCTTTCGCCCAAGGCACAGAATTCGCCCAAGCTGTCCCAGCGCAGGTGGTTTTCCTCGAGCAACTGTTGCACGTGTTTCGGGGCCGTGCCGCCAGCGCCGGTTTCGAACAGACCGCCGCCCTGCATCAGTTTGACGATGGACAGCATTTTAGCCGATGTGCCCAGTTCCAGGATCGGGAACAGGTCGGTCAGATAGTCGCGCAGCACGTTTCCGGTGATCGCGATGCTATTTTCGCCATTACGGATAGTTTCTAATGTCAGGCGGGTGGCCGCGCGCGGGGCAAGGATTTTAAACTTGTGGGCAACATGTTCGGCCTTGAGGATTGGGGTGACGTAATTGATCAGCTGCGCGTCATGGGCCCGCTGGGCATCCAGCCAAAATATCGCCTGGCAGTTTTCCGCCTTTTGGCGTTCAATTGCCAGCCGTACCCAGTCTTTGATCGGTGCCTGACGCACCGAGGATGCGCGCCATATGTCGCCCGGTGCCACAGTGTGCTGATGCAGTTCGATCCCTTTGTCGGTGATCATGCGGACCACGCCCGCAACCGGAATTTCAAAGGTGGTCGGGTGGCTGCCATATTCTTCGGCTTTTTGTGCCATCAAGCCGATATTTTCAACCGTGCCTGAAGTGGCTGGATCCAGCGCGCCGGTTTCTTTGAAATAGGTGATGGTTTCGTCATAAACTGGTGCATAGCTGCCGTCCGGGATCACACAGACACAGTCCTGTTCTTTCCCATCTGGCCCCCAGCCTTTGCCGCCCGCCCGGATCAGCGCAGGCATTGAAGCATCAATGATGACATCGGACGGCACGTGCAGGTTTGTGATACCGGTGTCTGGGTTCACCATATAGAGTGGCGGGTTCGCCGCGCCCGCTGCGTCTATGGCTGCCATGATCTCGGCATCGTCTTTGACTCGGGCCAACAGATCGCCCAAACCCTGGTTCGGGTCGACCCCGGTAGCGGCCATTTTGCCACCGTACTGATCAAATACGGGTGCCAGCCAGGCCTTGACTGCGTGGCCAAAGATGATCGGGTCCGACACTTTCATCATCGTGGCCTTCATATGCAGCGACCACAAAATGCCTTCTTCTTTGGTCTTTTTGATCTCAGTGGCCAGAAAGGAATCCAAAGCACTGGCCGACATGAATGTCGCATCAACAACGGCCCCCGCCGGATAGGCAATCCCGTTCTTCAAAACGGTGACGGTGCCATCCTTGGCCACCAATTCGATCCGGACGGTCGCGTCTTCGGTCAGGCGGGTCGACGTCTCATTCGAAAAAAAATCGTCATGTTCCATGAACGCCACGCGCGTTTTGCTGTCTGCGAACCAAGTGCCCATGGGGTGCGGGTTGGCCTTGGCAAAGTTTTTAACTGCACTGGCCGCGCGCCTGTTCGAGTTGCCTTCACGCAAAACGGGGTTCACCGCCGACCCTTTGATCGCGTCATAGCGCGCGCGGATATCCTTTTCCTCATCGGTGGTAGGTTCATCCCGATAGTCGGGCAGATCAAAGCCCATTTGCTGCAGCTCTTCGATGGCTGCACTGAGCTGGGGGACCGAGGCCGAAATGTTCGGCAGCTTGATCACGTTGGCTTCGGCTGTTTTGATCCATTGGCCCAGTTCGGCCAGATGATCATCCTGTTTCTGGGCATCAGTCAGGCGTTCGGGAAAGGCCGCGATGATCCGACCGGCCAGCGATATGTCCTTGGTGTCCAGCGAAATGCCAGCCTTGGCGGCAAAGGCACGTACAATCGGCAACAGCGATGCGCTGGCTAATTCCGGTGCTTCATCAACGGTGGTGTAAACAATATCGGTGTCTGTGGAGTTTGCCATGGATATGCCTTTTTCCGAACCCAGCTGTCGCCAGACGACGTTTAGCGGATTGCGGCCTGGCATTGAAGCCCCGTATGCCGTTGCATACCGAATTGTCGCACCAGACAGCAGTGGATTTTGATAATCCATACAAGGGCTAAAAAGCCCAATCGGCAAATATTTGGCGCACGGGGTTATTATCCCGGGATCATTGTCCACCGGGAGAAACGGACCTCTGTGCCCACGCTGTCGCAACCATTAGGTCATATGAGAGCGCTTTTAGGATTCGGAATGCCGGTCTTGGAGGTTAAATGTCGCCGAAAGCCGCTTGACGGTGTCTAAAGGGAGGTAATTTCCACGCCTACCTGTTTTCATTACAAAAACTTGCGGACTTGTTGTTCGGACAGACACACACGAAATTTATGTCAAATACGCTTCTTCCCAGAACTATTTGTTTCATCCCGGATGATCACAGAGCCCCTCGCCGGTCTGCGCTATTCATGGCACGATCTGTTCCGGGGACTGTTCGGGAGGGAGTGCTGCAAATCAGGTTGCATAAGCAAGCGACGACGACACCCGGGATCGGGGCGGCCATTCAGGCAAGTCCGGAGCCAGCGTGGCATATGGCAGAACGCTACGGCATTTCAGGGCAAACAGTCTGGACGTGGCGCAAGCGGGTTCACGTGTCGAGGACCGCAACCCCCCCCTTCCCGCATCGGCTCTAGACCTATGCCGACACCGGTCTGTGGCGTTGCGCAAGACGCTTTTCCGGTTTCTCTGGACAATTTGCGCGCGGTTGTACGGGAATCTCATGCGCCGGGCTGGACCTCCGGGCTAAACCGTTGCCTGCGTCGTCATAGCATGGGAAATCTGCGCGACTGACAGCTAAAAGTACCCCCAACACGAACAAACAGCGCCTTCCCTGCCGCACACGTCGCCGCTACCGCTTCGTGACCATTGACCGTGCAGTCCGATGGCGCTTCATTCGGGGTTTCAATGCCAGAACAGCGGCCAATGCGCGGCGCGTTCCGCGTGATCCGGAGTGGGCCTGTCCGATCCGCATTCAAGACGGATACACACGGACAACGGCAAGGCGTTCACGGATTGGTTCTTCGGCCTGTGCAAACGTGCCGCGACAGGGGCACATGAGTTCAACCGGCTTGGCATCGACCGCCGAGACTCAGCCCGCCGAAAGCTCCCCGGACCAACGGCATGGCAGCGCGCGAGGGTGGCCGTATCAGTGAGGTCCTGCAAAGCCATCGTTTCCAATCGAGCACGGCATTGTAGACCACGCTCCACCGCTATGTCCGGCTTTACAATCTGCAGCTCCCCCAATCGGCCCCGGAAAGCAAAACGCCATTACAGATGATGAAGAACCGGCACAAACTCAGGCCGGAATTGTTCATAAAACAACCATATCGCCTTCCGGGAAGGAACAAATAGGATGTAGGATGAGGCAATCAACACATTGCCGAATTTGGCACACAACCGGTCATTTCCGGTTTTGACCATCGCGTCCATAACATATTATAGTGGTTGGCCATTTTAAATGCCAGTCGCCCCAGCGTATCGGTCATCAGCGTGTGCTTTCCGTCAGGCGCCGCCTTACATAGGAAGTCACGCGCTCTATCAACGTGTCCATATGCGGCTCTTTGAAAAAGTGATCCGCACCTGGCACTTCTTCATGCGTGATGGTAATGCCCTTTTGTTCGTGCAGTTTGCTGACCAGTGCGGTGGTGTCGGCGGGCGGTGCCACGCGATCCGCGCTACCATTGATGATAAGGCCCGAGGACGGACAAGGCGCGAGGAACGAAAAATCGTACATGTTCGCGGGGGGCGAGACGCTGATAAAACCGGTGATTCCTGGACGGCGCATCAACAGCTGCATGCCGATCCACGCGCCAAATGAAAAGCCGACGGCCCAGCAGTGTTTTGAATTGTTATTAATCGACTGTAGGTAATCCAGAGCCGAAGCTGCATCTCTGAGTTCCCCGATGCCCTTATCATACTCGCCTTGGCTGCGACCAACCCCGCGGAAATTGAACCGCAAAACGGTAAAGCCCATGTTGTAAAAAGCATAGTACAGGTGGTAGACGACTTTGTTATTCATCGTGCCGCCGAATTGCGGATGCGGATGCAACATGATGGCGACGGGTGCATCTTTTTCTTTCTGGGGGTGATAGCGGCCTTCTAGGCGGCCCTCTGGTCCCGGGAAAATAACCTCAGGCATGTGCGTGGCGGATCCTGTCTCTATTCTAAGCGGCGATGGCTGGATTGATTTGACGAGCACAATATCTTAGAATTATTCTAAATTCATTGGCCAAAAGTGCCCAAAGCTGTACATTGCACATATGCACTGGCGGGGGAAATGGTCAATATTGTCGCGTTGTCGCCGTGCCTATCCGAGGGGAGCCGTCGTGAAGCTTTCGACAAAGGGGCGCTATACCATGGTTGCGCTGGCCGACATCGCGTTGCAACCCACGGACAAACCGGTCCCGCTGAGCGATATTTCAGAACGTCAGGCGATCTCATTGCCTTATCTTGAGCAGCTTTTTGTCAAATTGCGTTGTGCTGATTTGGTCGCATCGGCCCGCGGGCCCAATGGTGGCTATCGGTTGGCCAAACCGGCCACCGAAATTCGTATCGTCGAGGTACTGGTTGCGGTCGATGAAACCATGGATGCCATGCACAAGGGTGCGGGTGCCTCTGGCGGTCTATCGGGCAGTCGTGCGCAATCTTTGACCAATCGTTTGTGGGAAGCGTTCAGCACACATGTCCATGTATACCTGCACCAGACCCGCCTATCTGATGTGATAGAAAACGATTTGGCACCTTGTCAGGCGGTACCCCGGATTGTTTTCGATGGTGGATGAATGACTTAATATGCGAGACGCATTGCTGATCATCGCCTATCGGCAAGAACTGGTCCCGTTGGATAGTGAGTTCCGGGTGGAACCGGGAACAGGGCTCGATTGGATGTTTAAAAGCTCGAGGAATGTGTATGAATGGAGCTTGTTGTCCCAAATCGATGATATCGAAAGGGTCGGCAGATGACACAGCGGGTTTATCTCGACTATAATGCCGCGGCCTTCCTGCGTCCCGAAGCGCGAGCCGCGATGACTGCGGCGATGGATGTAGTCGGAAACCCATCCTCAGTTCATGCAGAGGGCCGGGCCGCGAAAGGCCTTTTGGAGCGGGCCCGGGTGCAGGTGGCCACCGCCTTTGGGGCGGATGGGGCGGATGTTGTGTTCACCTCCGGCGCAACCGAGGCGGCGGCCTTGGCCTGTGCGGGCCGTGACCTGCAGGGAGCGGCAGTGGAACACGACGCCGTACGCGTCTGGATACACGAGGAATTGGCCGTTGATGGCACGGGTCTGGTGTCGGTTGTCGAACCTGCCTTGACCGCACTGCAGGTTGCAAATTCTGAAACTGGCGTGATCCAAACCTTGCCCGACGGGTTAGCGGTGACCGATGCGACGCAGGCCTTTGGCAAGCTGCCGATGGCATTTAACTGGTCCGGCGCTCAAATGGCGGTGATTTCGGCGCATAAGCTGGGCGGTCCAAAAGGCATTGGCGCGCTGGTTATGAAACGCGGCACTGATCTTGCGGCCCAGATCAAGGGCGGCGGACAGGAAATGGGGTACCGGTCGGGGACCGAAAATATCATTGGCATAGCGGGATTTGGCGCTGCTGCCGAGGCGGCGGCACGCGATCTGGCAAATGGTGTATGGACCCGGATAGAAAAACTTAGAGATATTCTAGAAAGTGCTCTTGCCGCTGAAGCTAAAGAAACTATCCTTATTGCGAAAGATGTGCCCAGACTACCCAACACTTCGTGCTTTGCCACGCCGAGGTGGAAGGGCGAAACCCAGGCGATGCAGATGGACCTAGCCGGATTTGCAATAAGTGCCGGATCCGCGTGTTCCAGCGGAAAGTTGCATGCGAGTGCGGTATTGACCGCAATTGGATACGACGCGGTGACCGCGTCCAGTGCGGTCCGCGTATCGCTGGGACCGGACACCACCGAAGACGATGTGCTGCGCTTTGCCAAAGCGTGGCTGGAAAAAGAAAAACGGTTTCGCGCACGAGCTGCGTGAAAGCAGGAAGGGTAAAAATGGCCGCGTTGGACCAAGCACAGGTGAAAGAAGGCGTCGACCAGCAGACGGTTGATGCTGTTCGCGAAGTCGGTGGATCGTATAAATACGGCTGGGATACTGACATTGAGATGGAATTCGCGCCCAAGGGCCTGACCCCGGACATCGTCTGTCTGATCTCGGAAAAAAATGACGAGCCCCAATGGATGGCCGAGTGGCGTCTGCAAGCCTATGAACGCTGGTTTCAGATGAAAGAGCCGAATTGGGCCATGGTAGATTATCCAGAGATCGATTTTCAGGACAAGTATTACTATGCCCGTCCGAAATCGATGGAGGTGAAGCCAAAATCACTGGACGAGGTGGATCCCAAATTGCTGGCGACCTATGAAAAACTAGGCATCCCGCTCAAGGAACAAATGATCCTGGCCGGGGTCGAAGGTGCCGATGACACACCGGCAGACGGCCGTAAGGTTGCAGTCGATGCAGTGTTTGACTCTGTTTCCGTGGGTACGACATTCCAGGCCGAGCTGAAAAAGGCCGGTGTGATCTTTTGTTCGATTTCTGAGGCGATCCGCGAGCACCCAGAACTAGTAAAAAAATACCTGGGTTCGGTCGTGCCGGTCAGCGACAATTTCTATGCCACGCTGAATTCAGCGGTCTTTTCGGATGGGTCCTTTGTTTACGTACCACCGGGTGTGCGCTGTCCGATGGAACTCAGCACCTATTTCCGGATCAATGCGGAAAATACGGGTCAGTTCGAACGGACGCTGATAATTGCGGACAAAGGCTCGTATGTTTCGTATCTTGAAGGCTGCACCGCG
This sequence comes from Paracoccaceae bacterium, assembly GCA_014623385.1. Classification (GTDB taxonomy): domain Bacteria; phylum Pseudomonadota; class Alphaproteobacteria; order Rhodobacterales; family Rhodobacteraceae; genus JACOMT01. Next base: position 1,569 of record JACOMT010000006.1, on the reverse strand, counting down.
CCACGCCGCGACACATCGCAACTGCATGCCGCCGTGGTCGAAATCGTGTTGGAAGAGGACGCCGAGGTCAAATATTCGACCGTCCAGAACTGGTATCCGGGTGACGAAAACGGCACGGGCGGGATTTACAATTTTGTGACCAAGCGCGCAGATTGTCGTGGAGACCGGTCCAAGATGATGTGGACCCAAGTCGAAACCGGATCTGCCATAACCTGGAAATACCCGTCCTGCATCCTGCGCGGCAATTACAGTCAAGGAGAGTTTTATTCAATCGCCATCGCCAACAACTATCAACAGGCCGATACCGGTACCAAGATGGTGCATCTGGGTAAGAACACCAAGTCACGCATTGTCTCTAAGGGGATCAGCGCGGGGCGGGCGCAAAACACCTATCGCGGCCTGATATCAATGCACCCAAAGTCTAAGGAATCGCGGAATTATACGCAATGCGATTCGCTGCTGATTGGCGACAAATGCGGGGCGCATACGGTTCCGTATATTGAGGTCAAGAACAATTCGTCCCGGGTTGAGCACGAGGCGACCACGTCCAAGGTGGATGACGAACAGATGTTCTATTGTCGGCAGCGGGGCATGGACGAGGAAGAGGCCGTGGCACTGATCGTCAACGGGTTCGCCAAGGAAGTGCTGCAAGCACTGCCAATGGAATTCGCCATGGAGGCACAGCAGCTCGTGGCGATTTCATTGGAAGGATCGGTGGGATGACCTTTGACAGGCTTTCGCAAGAACTGAAGTACCGATACGCAAAGGCGGGTCACGGTAGCAAAGTCCTGGCCCTCCACCTTTTGGGTATTAGTTTTGCGGGCGAACTAGCACGTCATCCACCTGAGGACATCGCTGAATCGGCAACCGGGAAACGGAACTAGGGAACCGAAATCCGAAAAGGTATCCGGCTGGCTGAATTTTTTCACTGAAGGACTAGATTTGTGATTCTCGCGACCTGTTTCATCAAATGCTGCCAGAGCACCGAATACAGCGGCACCGCCTTGTGATAATCCATCATATCGCCGTAGGAAAAGTTGCTAGAGTTAAGAAAGCACCAGATAGAAGCCGAGCGATACATTGGCAAAAAATGCTTTGGTGTTTCTGTCATCATTCATTTTCTTGGTAGCCATCGCAGTTCCCACTTTGGCCGGAGTAGCACTTTGCCTGCTATTTTTGGGTATCTTTCAGGCTTTGCTGTTTAAGTGGTGGTTTGGACATCGTCCGTTGTTTGGACAAATTGAAAAGACGCGTACCGCAATGTGTAAATTTCGGGAGCAATTGAAATGATCATAACCACAACCCCGTCCGTCGAAGGTTATCAAATCACCGAATACAAAGGTATAGTCGCAGGCGAGGCGATCCTAGGGGCCAATGTGTTCCGTGACATCTTTGCTGGGATCACGGACATCATCGGTGGTCGGTCAGGTGCCTATGAACAGGAATTGGGCCGCGCGCGCGAAATTGCCCTGGCCGAATTAGAAGAACGTGCCGCTACTCTTGGGGCGACGGCAGTGGTCGGGGTCGACCTGGACTATGAGGTTGTGAACAAGATGCTGATGGTTAGTG
>JACOMT010000005.1 GCA_014623385.1 Paracoccaceae bacterium | reverse complement strand
TTGGCTGACAAGGCCTATGCCAGCAAGGTCAACCGGGCCGCCCTGCGCGCGGCCGCCCGTCATCAACCCCTCGTCATCGATCCCTGCGGGCTTGGGAACAACGCGGGGGCAGGCGGATCTGCAACCACCGCTTGAAGGGTTGAACAGTGCTTTGGCACGATGAAGCGCCGCGCGATAGTTCAGGCGGGCCAAAATAAGACGCACAACTGATGATGGCGGCGATCAGGCAGCACCTGCGGAGAGCCACAAACAGGATCACCTTCAACCCACAAATACCGACAATCGCATAACCAGATTACCAAAACCGCTTTGCCCGATGTAAGGCCAGCGGACCGGACAGAATGGCCAAATCAAAGCGTTCGCCGAACATCACGCTGTCAAGCAGAGGTCTTTTTAATGTGAATATTAGCTCTTTAATATTTTCAGGTGAGAAAGATCATGTACAGTTAGAAGAATCACGATCACAATAATACACAGGAGAGACATCATGAAATTCACGTTGCTCATGGCGGCAGCGACGCTTGCACTCAGCCCAGCCGTCGTTTCTGCGCAGGACCTGCTTGCGCGTATCAAGGCAGGCGGCGTCTTGACCGTCGGCACCGAGGCTCGCTTCCCACCGTTCGAATTTGTTGAGAATGGCGAAATCGTCGGCTACTCGGCGGACATTATGACTGAAATCATGTCGTCGGCGCTTCCGGGCGTCGTGCTTAAGCGGCTTGATTTGCCATGGCAGGGCATTCTGCCGGGTCTTGCTGCAGAGCGGTTCGACTATGTTGTCACGTCAGTTACGGTGACACCGGAACGGCGTGAAGCGTATTATCTTTCTGTTCCAATCGCGGATGCGACGATGGCAGTTCTGAAGCGCGCCGATGATGACAGCATCTCGACACCTTCAGATATGGCTGGGCACCCGGTTGGGTCGCAGGCGGGGTCGGCACAACTTGCCGCTCTTGAACGTTTTGCCGGTACGCTGGACAGCGCGCCCGATATCGTGTCCTATACCGATTTTTCCGAAGCTTATGCAGACCTCGCTGCAAGACGGGTCGACGCCGTAGTGAACTCGCTACCGAACCTTCTGGAGGCGGCTCGACAGCGCCCGGATGTGTTTGCAGTGGTTTCGCCGACCTTTGGTGATCCAACGTACTTTTCCTGGGCTGGCCGCATGGATGAAGACAGCGCAAGTCTGAACGCCTTGTTCGATGCGGAACTTAAACGCCTGATCAAAGAGGGCACACTGACAGCACTGCAAGAGAAGTGGTTTGGCGGTCCGATGGATCTGCCGACCGAGTTGCCAACAAAGTGATCTCTCGATGTTGGACCTGTTGACAGCCAACAGTGACGTCCTCTTAAAAGGATTGCTGACAACGCTCGGGGTGAGCCTGCTGGCCATCGCCCTGGGCGCGCCTCTGGGATTGCTTCTGGCGACCGCCAGTAGACACCCCAGCACCGCCGTGCGCGGGGTTGCACGGATCTATCTGTCATTCTGGAGGGGGACGCCGATCCTGGTGCAACTGCTCCTGATCTTTTATCTGCTGCCATTGATTAGAATTAACTTACCGCCCGCCGGTGCTGCGGTTGTAGCCTTGGCGTTTAACACCGCCGCTTTTCAGTCCGAGATTTATCGCGCCGGTCTGGCCGCCATTCCGGTGGGCGAAATCGAGGCGGCCAAGATGCTGGGCCTGACACGGCGTCAGAGCCTCATATGGATCGAGATACCACAGGCTATCCGCATCATGTTGCCCGCTCTGGTGGGAGAAATCCTGGCATTGGTGCGCAATTCATCCCTCGTCTCAGTTATTGCTGTCACCGATCTGACCCGACGCGCACAGCAAATAGCGTCTTCCACTTTCAAACCGTTGGAAAGCTATGCGGTTGCGCTGATCATGTATGTGGCGATTGCCTTGATTTTATCGTCCATCGGCATGTGGCTGGAACGGCGCATGCGGTGTAGCGGAACGGTGTGATGGCTCTGTCGTCAAGTGATCTTTTGATGATGTTGCAGGGGCTGGGCTTGACGGCTTTGCTCACGTTTATCGGCACGCTTCTGGCGCTTGCACTTGCGGTACCGCTGGCACTGAGCCTACGGTCGGGCCGGGTCTGGTTGGTTGCGCCAGCACGCTTGTATGTCGAGGTGATGCGGGGTGCACCGCTCGTCCTGCTGCTGTTCCTGCTTTACTATGGTGGTCCGCAGTTCGGATTGCGCCTCTCCGCCCCTGTAGCTGGCATTGTCGGTCTAGGGCTTTTTGGTGCCGGGGCCTTTGCTGAAATTCTCCGCGCCGGTTTGGACGCTGTCCATAAAGGCGATGTGGAAGCCGCGCGAATGCTGGGAATGAGCCAGATGCAGAGCTTCCAGTATATTGAGATTCCGCAAGCAGCGCGCACTGTGATCCCACCGATCTTTGGACAAAGCATAATTCTGGTAAAGGAATCGGCAGTGCTGTCAGTGATCACCATTGCCGAACTGACCAAAGGTGCGAGCGAATTGGCAACCATCACCTTTTCCGTCCAGCCTTTCATCGTCGCTGCACTACTTTACTGGGCGCTTGTCGAACTAGTTGCACAGATCGGGTTTGCGGTTGAGCGACGCTATCACATAGGATGCCATTGAGATGACAACGGCCGATCACGCAATTCACGCCGAAGGCGTTGTAAAATCATACGGCTCCAAGACAGTGCTCCATGGTGTCGACCTGCGAGTGGACGAGGGTGATGTCATCTGTATTATCGGGTCTTCTGGATCCGGCAAGTCGACCCTGCTGCGCACTTTGGCCTTTTTGACGCCCCATGACAGAGGAGACATCCGAATCTTCGGACGAGAGATTGGTTGGCGCACCGATGGCATCACCCGCGTACAACAATCCGAAGCGGAACTTGCCACAGTGCGTGCACCGCTGGGCATGGTGTTTCAGCATTTTCATCTGTGGCCGCATATGAAGGCCATCGAAAACGTCTCGCTGGCACTGAAACTTGTGCATGGAAAGTCTGCCGCAGAGGCCGAGGCAATCGCCCATGAAGTTCTCCATAAGGTGGGCCTGGACCAGCACGTGCATCACCATCCGCATCAATTGTCGGGGGGGCAGAAGCAACGCGTGGCCATCGCCCGGGCACTTGCTGTCTCGCCTCGCGTGATCCTCTTTGACGAACCAACTTCGGCGCTTGATCCTGAACTGGTCGGGGAGGTATTGAACGTGATGCGCACACTTGCCGAAGAAGGGATGACCATGGTGATTGTCACCCATGAAATGGGCTTTGCTGCCCATGTGGCAAAACGCGTTGTATTTATGGATCATGGGGCCATCCTTGAAGATGGTCCACCCGAAAGCATCTTCGGCAACCCGCAAAGCCCTCGTTTGCGGCAATTTCTCCAGACATCCAAAGATCGTGCGATTTAGCCAAGACCGCAACCCAAAGACGACAAGGATAATCATAATCCCATGAGCCACGGATACGAAACCGGCCGTCTGAACTTGCCTTTTGTGGGCATATCCACTTTTGCCAAAGCGCCATATCAACCGGATTGGGGCAAGATAGATGCCGACGTCGCAATCCTTGGGGCACCGTTTGACTTTGGAACCCAATGGCGAGCCGGGGCTCGCTTTGGTCCGCGTAGCATTCGCGAGGCATCCACGCTGTTCTCTTTCGGCCATGCGGGGGCTTATGACCACGAAGATGACGTGACATACTTGACGGACACGCGGATTGTCGATTTGGGCGATGCCGATATCGTGCATACCGATACGGTCACCAGCCACGCTAATATCGAAATCGGCGTGCGCGCGATCCTTGAGTCAGGTGCCTTACCGGTTGTTCTGGGGGGTGATCATTCGATCAATATCCCTTGCGTCCGAGCCTTTTCTGATCAAGAGTCGATCCATATCGTCCAGATTGATGCGCATCTTGATTTTGTTGATGAACGTCACGGCGTTCGCTTTGGTCACGGCAACCCGATGCGCCGGGCGGCGGAATGCGAATGGGTCACGGGTTTGTCTCAGATCGGTATCCGCAATGTGTCTTCGACCGCAAAAGAAGGGTACGAAGACGCGCGCAACAGGGGATCAGACATTGTATCCGTCCGTCAGTTTCGCACCATGGGCGTGGATGCAGTGCTGGCGCGTATTCCCGAAGGCGCGCGTTATTATGTGACGATCGATATAGACGGGTTTGATCCCTCGATTGCGCCAGGCACAGGTACGCCGAGTCATGGCGGGTTTCTTTATTACGAAGTGCTGGATCTTTTGGCTGGCTTGGCCAAGCGAGGCCAGATTGTAGGCGTAGATCTGGCCGAAGTTGCGCCTGACTACGACCAGAGCAGCTCCACATCCATCCTGGCAGCCCAATTGCTCATGAACACAATCGGCCGCATCTTCGCGCCAAAGTAACCTTGGGCAGCAAGGTAGCTTCTAGCACAGGACGATCTACACAGAAATCGTGTTCCGAGGTGCTGCTCTGCGGCACGCAACTCTTCAGAAGAAGTTCTTGATCACTGACACCCGAGTGATCTGGTTTGAATGTTGCATTGGGTCGGGCCTATCGGGGCGACGGTTTAGGGGGGCGGCGAGAGGTAGACCCGACTGGCAAGCATGGCTTTGACAAACTCCGCACCGCCTCTGACCCGGGACATCGCCTGACCCCGCCAACCAACGGCAGGGTCGAACGCTTTAGTGGCCACATCGGGGAGCCCCCGCAAAGTCACCACTCCTGATGCAGTGAGGTTCCGGAAACCACACCGCGCCGGTATATCCGGTACCACAACCAGCAGCTTCCGCCGTCAGTCCTTGCGGGCCGTGAAAGACCGGCACAAACTCGGACAGGACCTGTGTTCGGGAAATGACTATAACACAATGTGACAGCCAGGACCAGCTGCGCCTCGGCGCGGGCTTGCGGTTTGTTTGCGCAAATTGCACATGCCACGCTAGGTCATCAGGTTTGGGTCAGAAATCGAACTGACAGAGTCGGCACTGCCCGGCAATACCCCCTATTTTATTTCGCACGGCGGTGGTCCCCGGCCGCAGATGCACGACACTCTGGCCCACCGGAAACCGCACCGGACGAGGTCGGCTTCCCACGTGCCGGTCATTGGAAAAGTATCGGCCATTCACGGTGATGACGTCGCCCAATACGACAACGTCCCGCCGGAACCCCCATGAGCTGCAATCCAGTGACCTTGACCTGGCCGCCGAGGTGGCATCGTGTCAATGCGACGGGCTTGCCGGTTGTGCAAGGTGGTCAACACCGGCTTGATCACGGTATCTTTGTACCCATGGCTATCATGTACCCGGATGCTGACATGCCGTTGATCCGGGTGTGGATGCACCAGAACTATGATCCGGTTAGGCATTTTGCCCTTTGGCCGCGCATTGGCTCTGCTGCGGGATCAAGGCGTGCTGATCATCGGGTCGGGGCTAAACTATCACAACCGGGCCATCTTCAAATCCGAGGCGCGCGTGCCGTCCACCGAATTTGGCAATTGGCCGGGTGCTCGGTTTATCGCGTCCCTGGGCGCGGCTGAAAAGGATATTTGGCGGCGTCACCGCATCCCCAGCTACCGGTTCAACTGACCTGTCGCGTCTGCGTTGGTGCCAAAAGATATCATCTTCCGCATAACGCCGCGTTCCGGGTCCGGTATCCTTGACTCGACCCTGCCTGCCGGGTGAGATACGTTCTCGATAGATTGCGGAGGGAAAGGAAATGAGTTCCGCGGATAGGCTGACGTCATTCGTACACCAAGCACTGGCTGCCGGTCACGACCGGCCCAGCATTGAGCGCGCCCTGTTACGCGCAGGCTGGCACAAACGGTCGGTCGAGCTCGCCCTGGGGCAATGGGCCGATACCGATCTGAACACCCCGGTGCCGCGCCCGAATATTCAGGTTTCGGCCAAGGAAGCCTTTCTCTATGCGTTTCTTATCACCACCATGCTGATCTGTGCGGCAAATGTCGTAAGTCTCTCCTTTCATCTGATCGATATCTGGTGGCCCAAATCGGAGGACTCGGAATTCACCGGGGTAATAAACAGCCTGATCAATGGGTCGATTGCCGCGCTGATCGTGTTCGTCCCCAGCTTTGCTTGGGTCCATACCGCAATCAAAAACCGGTTGCGCCAGTATCCGGAGGCCGCAATGTCCACCGTGCGAAACTGGGCCAATCACATCGCGATGTTCCTGGCCGCCATGACATTGCTGTACAACCTGTTCTGGCTTATCCGCACGATCCTGGAAAGCGAGCTGAGTTTACCTGACTTGGGCAAAATGGTCTGTCTGGCTGCCGTGTCAGGGGCGGTGCTCTTGTACTTTCGCGCAGGCAGTGGCAAGGTGGCCAAAGCTGCCTGACCCCGCTCCGATTGTCAGATCGCCGCCTCGCGGCTTTCTTCCAGATAGATCTCGCGCAGGCGCGGTGCTACCTTGCCCGGGGTACCGTCGCCCAGTGCCACGCCGTCGATTTCAACCACGGGCATGACAAAGGTCGAGGCCGAGGTGATAAACGCCTCATCCGCCTCTTTCGCCTCATCAATGGTGAACCGGCGTTCTTCGATCTCCATCTGTGCCTCTTTGGCAAACCGCAGCACAGCCGCGCGGGTGATCCCATGCAGGATGTCGTTGGACCGGGGCCGCGTGATGATCTTGCGACCCTTAACGATGTAGGCGTTGTTTGACGTGCCTTCGGTCACATGCCCATCCTGGATCATCCAGGCATCATCTGCCCCAGCCTTTTTCGCTATCATCTTGCCCATTGACGGATAGAGCAACTGAATCGTTTTGATGTCGCGCCGCCCCCAGCGGATATCTTCGATGCTGATCACTTTGATGCCTACTCTGGCCACCGGGCTATCGGCAAGGCCGGGTTTATTCTGCGTAAACAGCACCAAGCTCGATGGTACAGTCTCTGGATCAGGAAACGCGAAATCGCGGTCTGCCGGTGCACCGCGTGTGATCTGCAGGTACACAAGGCCCTCTTCAACCTTGTTTTGCAGTACCAATTCGCGGTGAATGGCCAACAGCTCATCCATTGTGACGGGGCTCGCCATATCCAGTTCGTCCAGCGACCGTCGCAGCCGTTTGGCATGAGCGTCGAAATCGATCAGCTTGCCATCCAGAACGCTTGTGACCTCGTAGACCCCATCGGCCATCAGAAACCCGCGGTCAAAGATCGAAATTTTTGCTTCGGTTTCAGGCAGGTAGTTGCCATTGACGTAAACAGTGCGGGTCATATCGGGCTCCTTGGCACTTGGGGCATTGTTGGGGTATGGGTACGGCAAAACCGGGCTATGGGCAATCACCCGATATCAGATCCAATGCGGCGTGATGTAACAGGATCACCGTCCTAGCCTCGCAGATAAAACCGTCCGTGACCATCGACAGCGCGATATCCAACGGGATATCCAGAATTTCAACCTTTTCATACTCGGCCCGTAGCTTGCCCATTTGGCGAGTGGCATCCGACGTGCTGTACCGCACGGCAAAAAGTGCAACGTTCCGTTCACTGACCCCGGTGTTATGTAAAGCAGAAACAAGGGCTCCGGCACACTCCATTTTCAGGCCCAGCACCTCCCGGGCTACTGACACCCCAACAGCACATGCCGCCGGTCAGGGTCATAGGCTAGCAATGTCGCCCTCCCCCCGGTCATTGATTCCCCGCCACTTGATCCGACGTGTTGCCATTTGAAATGGTTCAGGCAAAGCTTGGTCTTTTTCAGCATCGCCCAGTTGCCGGACAACCACACCGTGTCCAAATCATGCCAGTTTACCCCCACAACGCCGCCTCCGGTGGATGCATTCCTGTATCATCATAAACCAGTGCCGCCTCCCGATCCTTTGCCAGTAACAGGGGGCCGTCCAGATCGACAAATTCCGCACCCTGCGCCAACAACACTGCGGGTGCCATGGCCAAGGATGACCCGACCATGCAGCCGATGAAGATGTCATACCCTTCGACGCGGGCCGCCTTGCGCAGGCCCAATGCCTCGGTCAAGCCACCGGTTTTGTCCAACTTGATGTTCACGATATCATACTTGCCGACCAGGTCGGGCAGGCTGGTACGATCATGACAACTCTCATCGGCGCAAATTGGCACCGGGCGCGGCAAATCGAGCAATGCATCGTCAGCATCAGCGGGCAGCGGCTGTTCCACCAGCTCGACCCCCAGCCGCAATAGATGCGGTACCAATTCGGCGTATTCTTCGACGGTCCAGCCCTCGTTCGCATCGACGATCAACCGGGCGTTAGGGGCACCTGCGCGCACGGCTTCAAGCCTTACCATGTCATCGGGCGTACCCAGTTTGATCTTTAACAACGGACGATAGGCGTTTTCGGCGGCCTTTGCCTGCATCACCTCAGGCGTGCTCAGTGACAGGGTATAGGCCGTCTGCACCGGTGCGGGCGTCGGATACCCGGCAAGCTCCCAGAACCTTTTACCCGCCCGTTTGCATTCCAAATCCCACAATGCGCAATCCACCGCGTTTCGGGCTGCCCCTGCAGGCAATAGATCTTGCAGTGCGGCGCGGGTTACATCCCCCGGCAGGCCGACAATTTGTTGTTCGACCGAAGACAGGCTTTCACCATATCGCGCATATGGTACACATTCACCCCAACCATGATGCACCCCGTCCTGGACATGCACAGTCAGAACCTCGGCTGCGCTGCGTGATCCCCGACTGATCGTAAAGACCCGCACCATGGGAAAAATGCACCGCATCACCTCTATTTGCATGCTCAGATACCCTTCTGCCATCCCGGGCACAGCCTTGCCCATCCTGTCGGCTGGCCGACGGTACCGCTGGCCCTGGACCGGCGTCGATTACAGCGCGGTCAGCGCATCCGCCAATCTGTTGGCATTCGTACGAAACGGGTCCACGGTCGGCAATCCTAACTCGGCCTCAACTTTGGCCATATAGGACATTGCCTCGTCCTCGCCCAAGTGCTGGGTGTTGATCGAGATGCCCACGACCTGACACGCCGGATTGGCTATGCGCGCCAAAGGCAGCGCAGTGTCGCGCAAGGTCGCGAGGCCGGGCAGCGCATAATCGGGCAGGCCACGCATATGGACACGGGTGGGTTCATGGCTCAGGATCAGCGCGTCCGGCTGACCGCCATGCATCAAAGCCATGGTCACACCAGAATAGGACACGTGGAACAATGATCCCTGGCCCTCGATGATGTCCCAGTGATCATCGTCATTGTCGGGTGCCAGATATTCGACCGATCCCGCCATGAAATCGGCAACTACCGCATCCAAAGGCACGCCATCGCCAGTGATCAGGATACCGGTCTGACCTGTCGCGCGAAACGTGCTTTTCAGCTCCTTGCCCCGCATCGAGGCGTCCAGCGCCAATGCCGTGTACATCTTGCCCACCGAACAATCGGTGCCAACTGCCAGTACCCGCCTGCCCGACCGTTTTTTGCCATTGGCAATCGGGTAGTCCACCGACGGCACCCGTACATCATGCAAGGCGCGGCCATGCTGTTCGGCAGCAGCAACCAGATCCCCCTCATCCCGCAATAAACTGTGCAGGCCCGAGGCGATGTCATACCCGCTTTCCAGCGCTTCGAACAGAATCTTTTTCCACGCCTGGCTGATGGCACCGCCTCGGTTGGCAACGCCGATCACCAGGGTACGGGCACCGGCAGCCTGTGCCTCGGCCAATGTCATATCCGTCAACCCCACATCTGCAGTGCATCCCGGCATCCGGAATTGACCCACCGCATTATCCGGGCGCCAGTCCTTGATCCCTTGGGCGACCTTGGCCGCCAACTGGTCCGGTGCGTCGCCCAAAAATAGCAAATAGGGGGTCTGGATCATGGCAGGGAACTCCTTCGATTCAGCTTGACAATAATAGCCAGCGTGCCCGCATGTATGTCGCAAAGCCACGAATTGGCTGGCACGTATGCGTAATTTTTCGTGTTCCGTACGCGTTTTATCGGAAAATTTTGCGCGGACCACTTGGATTCCGAATCGATTGCCACCTTGGCAAGACGCTGTTCTCTGCACAATACACTTGTAAAGATTTGCGCAAATTAATACCTGAACAGCAACATAATTCATAATTTCTTTACGCAAAGGATACCGCCATGAGTTTTCGTATCCAGCCTGCCGCGTCGGCCCGCCCCAACCGCTGTCAACTGTTCGACTTGGGATCGTGCCCGGCCATTTTCGAAAAATGGCTGTGAGTGCGGCGGGTGTTATCAACCTGGATCTCAAAGATCCTGTCGGGGCGGATCAATATTCTGGACATCTCGTTGTCAGATGGTGACGTGGTGGACCTGATTGAACAGACCAGTGACCGGCTGGATCAAATCATGATCCCCAAGATGGGTTGCGGCGGTGATATCTATGCCGTTGATGCCTTGGTCACGGCGGCAGAGGCGGCCACAGGCAAAACAAATCGCATCGATTTCGAGGTCATCATTGAAAGCGCGGCAGGCATCGCCCATGTCCAACAGATTGTGGCGAGCTCGCCATGCCTTGTCGCAATTAGCCTGGAGGCTTGCAGATTTCGCATCTTCTATGGGCTTCTATCGGCATGCAGACCGTCGGGAGTGGCGGCACGCAGGAAGATTACCATATGTTGAAGGGTGGCCAGAAACATTGGTCCGATCCTTGGCACTCGGTTCAGGCCTTGATTGTGGCCGCGTGTCGAACCCACGGTGTTTTGCCAATCAAGTGCTGTGCTCAACCACATTGGGCATGGTCGGAAAATGAGCTATCCACTCCAAACAGGTTGCCCTGGCAAATGAGCTGTTCATCCCGTCTGACGTCAAGGTGGCCGATGCCCGCGAAATCTTGGTCGCGAATGGAAGAGGTCAAAGCCAAAGGCAGAGGCAAAGGTGCTACAGTTTACAATGGCCGCCTGATCGATACCGCATCAATTAAACAAGCCAAGGTGATCGTGAGGCAGGTCGAAATGATAGCAGGCTAGCGATCATGCCCGCAAATCCTTTGGCAACTCCATGACAATATGGGGCGTGATCGCGTTGACATGGGGCAACACACCCAGAACACCGGTGTGAAACGTTTTGTATGTGGCCAGATCGCGGGTTTTGATACGCGGCAAATATTCGACCGTCCCAGTGATGTTGTGACACTAAACCACCTCGGGCACCCGCACAACCGCCTTTTAAAAGGCTTGATCCCGAGATTGGCTGCGAAACCAACATCCTGGCTGTCAACTTCAGCACGACACGATAGTCCGGTGATGATTCCGGACCGCACCATCCTTTGCACGCGGCACCGCGCAAAAAGGTCAAGGGGGACAGCCTCATGTGGTCGGCAATATCTGGATTGCTAACCCAACCATTACGGAATATTTCCTGCAATTATGATCATATTTCGCCATTCCTTGCCCCCAATTGGCGAGATTTCAGGATTTCGCAATTTTATTTTCCCGGGTTCCTGCTGAAATTATTGCGCATGACTTTTGAATCGTTCCCTAGCCTCGCCCTTTTTGCCTTTGTGTGCTTGATCACGCTGGGACCCACAATCTTATGTTGATCTTATGTTGATGGTGTCGGGTGCCAATTTCGGTTTTTGCCGGACGTTGCCGCACATGCTGCGCATTGGGCTGGGCCCTCTGAGTCGCGCATCTGCTCTATCTTGCGTGGAAGATTGCCGCCGCTTCCTCGACAACGGATATCGCCAAACAGGGCCGTCCATTGACCTTTCCAGAGGCCGCCGCGTTTCAATGGGTCAATCCCAATGGCTGGGCCATGGTGCTGAGCGTAATCTCTGTCTACACCCTCAACCAGTCCTTTCTGGCTGCTGCGGTGGCGGAGGTGGTGTTCGGGGTGCCAACCTGCCTTGTGTCAGCACATGGACCGTACTGGGCCAACAAATGACCCGCTGGCTGACCAACCCCAAACGCATGGCCGCATTCAACTGGACCATGGCGTGGTCCTGCGCATCCTGTTTACGTCTTTACGTCGGTTTCAGCGGCACCCACACCTCGGTACGCAGGTCGCGCGGTGCAACCTCTTTTGGAGTGTTCAGATACACCTCTATCGAAGTGTTGCTAGCCGCTTCACGCCCAGATGTTTGCATCCAGTCGCCATAAAGATAATCATAGGCTACCAGCAAACCCGTATACGGCCCCTCAAGCATGAGAACTGCATATTCACCGGCGGGAACGACCACTTCTTTGATATCGTCTGGCAAGGATAAATCTGGCCCGACCACAAATCCCGCATGGCTGCGAAGCTCGGCCGCAGCGACCTTGGATGGGTCATCATAGTAGAGTGCCGCCGCCCCGATGACCCGGGGCCAAAGATTACGGGACGACATGAGAACCATAAGTTTTTCATAGGTTTGGGAGATTTCGGAATAAGCCCCGCGATGCTCTATCGCCGCTAGTCGCATGACGGGTTTGTCTTCCAAAGTGACGGTGTACATTTCAGATGCTCCTTGGCATTTGTGGGTGTTGACGGGCAAGCAGATCCGTTGACCAGAGGCACGAAAGCCGCGCGGGGTCATCCCGAACAGTTCTTTGAACGCGCACGCAAAACTGTCGGGGTTGTCATATCCAACCTTAAGTTGCGATGACGCGCACCGGATCATCGGTTTCCAGTAACCGGAATGCCGCTCTGCTGATCCGGATCCGACGCACCGTATCGGCACAGGTTTCGCGGGTCATCGCCAGATAAACACGATGCCAGTGGGAACCGGGACATGGCGGCTACCTCGGCCAATGCGTCCAGCGACAGGTCCCCTGCGAGGTTGTCGTGGATATAGGTCAGCACCCGCAATAGCCTGTCTTACATATTGCCCCGTCATTCGATTCGGTATCCCTTGTATTGCCCATGCTGAAATTTGCATAGTCGCAGGCGACAAATCTTGCGGAGTTATAAATGCCGATGCGCCCCTTTATATTAACCGGTAAGTTGAGCTAAGTTTTGCTATGTCACAGTACCTGGATTTCGAAAAACCTCTGGCCGAAATTGAAGGCAAAGCGGAAGAGCTGCGCGCACTGGCCCGCAGTAACGAAGTCATGGACGTCACTGAAGAGGCCGCAGCACTGGATGCCAAGGCCGCCGGTTTGCTGATCGACATTTATAAGAAACTGACCCCCTGGCGGAAATGCCAGGTCGCACGCCACCCGAAACGGCCCCATTGCAGCGACTATATCAACGCGCTTTTTGACGAATATACTTCGTTGGCAGGGGATCGGAATTTTGCCGATGATCACGCCGTGATGGGCGGATTGGCCCGGTTTTATGATCGCCCGGTTGTTGTCATAGGCCATGAAAAGGGTAATGACACCCAATCACGCATCGCGCATAACTTTGGTATGGCACGCCCCGAAGGGTATCGCAAAGCTATACGGTTGATGCAAATGGCGGACCGCTTCGGGCTGCCGGTGATCACCCTGGTCGACACGCCCGGTGCCTATCCCGGCAAAGGGGCCGAGGAACGCGGGCAGTCCGAAGCTATCGCCAGATCGACCGAGATGTGTCTGCAAATCGGCGTGCCGCTGGTATCAGTTATCATTGGTGAAGGTGGATCAGGTGGTGCCGTCGCCTTTGCCACCGCGAACCGGGTAGCGATGCTGGAACATTCCGTTTATTCTGTGATAAGTCCTGAAGGTTGTGCGTCGATTTTGTGGAAAGACGCCGAAAAGATGCGCGAGGCGGCCGAGGCACTGCACCTGACCGCCCAGGATTTGCACCGGTTGGGCGTGACGGACCGGATCATCACCGAACCCACGGGCGGCGCGCATCGGGAGAGAGAGGCGACGATCCAGTCGGTCGGTAACGCCATCCGGTCCATGCTGGACGAATTGTCCGGCCAGTCCGGCCCAGACTTGATCGCGGCGCGTCGGGCAAAATTTCTGGATATTGATCTTGGGTACCAAGGCCTCACTGCTTGACCGGCAAGACTGGATGGACAGCATCTGTGGGAATTATTTACAACTGACCGGGTGTTACATCTGACCGGACCGCTAGACACAGGCCAGGTTCATCCCCGATCTTCAGCGCGGCAATGATCAGTTTGTGAAAATGCGGCGGTCCATTGCGCCGAAACTGACCGTAAAGCGCCCACATTGTCGGACCCAACTGCAACCAGATCGTTTCCGCCATGGCCTAGCATTGCGTGCGCTTGGGCACGTAGGCACAGCAGGTGGCTAAATCCCACGGGTCTGACCGCGTACAAGCGACGTCATCGCGGTTCACAACCGCCTCGAACACGGTTGTGATTGATGCCTTGCAACCGGTCAATCAGCACAATATGCGCCCGGTGCAAGGCCCGGCTGGCCAAATTCAACCTCTAGCAAAGCGCGCAACGCCGCCAGCTCTTCAATCCGCTCGTCGGACAACTCGGGCGTCTACACACGGCCCGTGCTGGACAGGAACAGGGGCCCTTTCGGTGACCAGATGGCGTACCGCCTCGCGTGCGGGGGTCATGAACACGTCGTATTCCGTGCCGATCCCCCGCAAAGTCAAGGCCTGACCCGGTATCATATCGCCATACATGATCCGCGCGACCGCAAACCGCGATACACCAGATCATGGGCTGCCATCACAACCACAACATCGGCCGGTTTCGGATTGATCATCATGGGGGCATTCGTGATCATAAATCCGGGTACCGTCAATCGTCAAAAATATACCGGTGTAGGTCTGCCCCATGCGTTTTCAACCATGTACGCTGGGTCTCGAACGGCCCGTGCAGATCGCTCAGAACGCGCCAATAGGCGGGCGAATGGTTCATCTCGGCCAGATGCGCCACCTCATGCGCGGCGACATAGCGCAAGACATCCGGCGGCGATAGAATCAGCCGCCACGAAAACATCAACCCACCCGTGCTAGTGCACGATCCCCACCGGGATCTCGTGTCGCGCAAGGTGATCCGGGTGACCCGCCGCCCCAACCTTGCCGCGAAATAATCCGTGGCGGCGATCAGCCGATCCCGCGCCCGTTCTTTCAGCGCCGCGCGCAGCGTTGGGCCCGCCGGGCGATGTTGGGGGACTTGTATAACCCCGTACTCAATCCGTACCGCCCGACCGGAATAGATCTCGGCCCGCCGCGTCACACCTTCGACCGGGATCATTGCTCCGGATCGTACGATCACCTGCGGCTGTTGCTGGGATAGATGGGTCAAAATCCAGGCGCGCTTGCTCTCAGCAAAATCCAGTGCCTCATAATCTGGAACGCTGGACGGCATGGTCAGAGTCACCCGCCCGTCCAGTGACGATATCCGCAAAGAGATACGTTTCACTTGGGACGAGCGGCGCAAAATGACAGGGACCGGTGGATCGCCCGCAAGAATGTGATTAGTCAATGGCACGGTCTTGGTCAGGTGTGGGGCAAATGCTTTGACAATGGTCTGATCATATGGCAAGCGCGCGAATATAGTCTATGCGACTGAGCAGAATCTCAAAAGGAACCTCAAATATGCCCAAGAAAGAATGGGGCGTAAAGCGCGTCTGCCCGACCACGGGCAAACGGTTTTATGACCTGAATCGCAACCCGATCATCAGCCCGTATACAGGCGAGATTGCCGATCTGGACGCCGACAAAAGCCTGATAATCACTGCCCGCAGCGAAGACGCTGTTTTAAAAGATGAAAAAGCCGTCGACGCGGATCTGGGCGATGATGTTCTTGATGACGAGGATGAAAGCGTGTCACTAGACGACCTGACGGAAGTCGCATCAGAAGACAACCAATAAGCCGGTAATCACGGGTGGATTGGATTTTTCCTTTGATTCCACCCGACGAAGCGCATAAATTTAAGCTGCATGAGGGTTAGACGTGACCCACCTGGATGGGGCCTTAGCTCAGTTGGGAGAGCGCTACAATGGCATTGTAGAGGTCAGGGGTTCGAATCCCCTAGGCTCCACCATCTCACGATTTGCAGCGCGAAATTCGGCCAATGCATTGAACGGGAATATAAAACCTGCGGTTCCAGCATCTGGTTTCGGTTGGTAGATCAAGGGCTTATTCAGAACCAGTTTCAGCAACGCCCGACGCAGGTAGATCGAAGCGGCCCTTTCCCACAATTTGTGGATGCTTGAAAAGAGGCACAGTGCCAGTCCGGGTTTTTAGTGGTAGCGGGCTTTTTCATCGCGACAAGGGGTGGCGTTGCATTTTCCACCCAAAGCAGCTTCGGGTTTTCCGATTCTGCCAGTTTTTTATAGCTTTTGACCAGTGCAGGCTGGTCCGTTTCCAGCAGCCAAGCCATTCAGTTTGGATGTTTTGCGATCAAGCTGCGACAGCTTGTCAGTGACGGTTTTACGTTCCGTACCCGCTTGCCTGGTGCGCCGTGCTGTGCCCAAGCATATTTGAACATGTCAACTGCAACGCGCAACAAATCGGGATGCGGTGTTGCACCGTTCAATACCTCGCCTAAATCCCTATTTACGTGATCCTGCGGAATGAGCCTGGCATAGGAAGGGCAGGATTTTGCCTGACACACATGGTACGCGTAGTGAGGGCGAACGGTATGGAACGCCGCAATCGGCACAGCGCACTGCCCCCGCAACACAAAGTCGCGATGCACATCCGGTCCGGGTACCGCAACAGGTTTTCCGCACGGTGGGCTTGCACCCTCTCAAACACGTTAGGGGGAATGATGGGTTTATTCTGGGCTTTCAGGCATTGTACGCCCCAATCCAGATGCCCAATATAGATCACGCGGATGAGCAGCCGGACCACTTCTTGCCATCGCAGTGTGAAAACACTGACCGGCACTCTAGGAACGCTTTTACCTCGCTCTGGCTGGCAGAAAGCGATCACTAGCATGGATCCTCATAAGCGCGATGCACAATTGGGGCTGTGTCCGGGTGCGGTACAAGGATTTTACCAACGCCGGGGCAGGTGGGCATAGGTGTAACCCGTCGGCGGGCGAAACACCAAAAAACCGCCTTCAGACGTTTTCGCGGACCTGGCAGCAATTGCTGTGCTGTTGTGCACACGCTCCAATCCGCCATGGGCGGCCATGATGGTTTCGACGGAATTTGCTTTCCTGCATGTATGAAAATTTCAAGCTCAATCATTCACGTGTACGGCGTGTTTATTCAAAACGCGACGTAGCTGTGTATGCAGCTGTGCATAATGCGCTGTATCGCGGGCAAAGTACTTTAGATAGTCAAGGCCGCTACAAAGCGCCCGTTTGTATGGGCCGAAACAAAAGCCAGCAGCACCATAAGCGCGGCAGCGGACTGTTGGGTCCATGGCCTCTGGCGGCCTGCTGCATGCTGGAACCCCTAGAATAGATCAAGGCGCATTGCGTCCTTCTTTCCCCTGCTGGTTATGCTGTGATGTTATCATAAATGACCGCTACAGCCTGAATCGAAATGCACTATTCGGTGGTTCTCCATAGCGGGTTTAGTCCGGCTCCGCACGGGGACATCCCAGGCGATGAGGTGTATCAAGATTGACCATCATGCCATGCAGTATCTGTCTCTTGTCGTCCTCTGCCATATTTAGCGCTGAGAGCACAGCTGCATAGTGCGGCTTTGTTGCACAAACCGGGTGACGGGCAGAGCTCCCCGTTCCCCGGATGTGCTTGTCCTACGGACCCGGTGCAGCGGTCGGGTGCGGCGATGGCCATCAGGGTCCCGTGCCACGATTTGCCGCCCCGACGGTTTCACATGGGCGCAACCCGGCTTCGGCATGGCTCTCCGGTGGATGGTATCTGCCCCGTCTTTGCCACAGCCGCGGCCGGGGTATCGTGATAGCCTTGACCACGTTGCTGCGGGCGATAGCCCCGGGACCTGCAGGCCTCTGCGGTCCGGTATTACCGCACGGCGGGGTGACGGCGCGCTGACACCCTGTGTCGGCGAGTATGTCATAGTGCCCTGGAGTGGTCTGTGGCGACTGAGCCGCTCTCTCGACCCCGGGCGCGGGGGCTCCGGTATGGGGCGGTACGGGCGGCGGTACGGGCGCATCACCCGCATTGTGTCGATCATGCCCCCGACGGCTCGAGCCTCCAAGGGTTCCTCATCGGTCCCTGGTTGGCCGGGCGTGTATCCCCGGGACCAGATGCGCCGCCTGGCATGGCCCCTTCTATGCCCTCGGCGAGGATCTTCAGGCGGCGGGTTTCAGGATCAAACGGGCCAGAGGCGTGGCGGTACCGAATTGGGGCCGACGGTCAGGGCACCGGTCGGAGGGAGCCTATGGCTCATGTCCATACTAACCCGAATCGAAAACGTGGCACAATTTTGCAGGCCAGCTAATCCATGGTCTTGTGTCTCGTGTGTGGGGGAGGTACAACCGCTCATTGCATCCAGCTATCACACTGGGTGCAAACAGTGAATCCCTGGCAGGATTTGTGCAACAAAGCCTTGACCTTGCTGTAGTTGCCCATAAGCTATCCCATAGGCTTTACAAAAATCGTAAATTGTAAACTATGGTGGAATCACCTGCAAGCCCTGTCTTCAAGTTTTCCAGCATTGCCGTGGTCGCCATACACCCACCAACCACAAACCAAGCGCATCTGCTGTCAGAACACCCCACTATGACCCAAAAAACCAAACGAGGCGGCCCAAAGGCCGCCCCGAAGAAAGGTCATGATGTCAGTGCGCTGTGGCACCCGGCGCATCGCCTGTCGTGCTGGATGCGGCGATTGCTGCTGCCCCTTCGGCGGCTTCATCCCATTCAATCGGCTCGGGCGTGTCGACCAGCGCGTATTTCAGAACTTCGGACACATGGCTGACCGGGATAATGTCCAAACCGTCTTTGACGTTGTCCGGGATCTCGGGCAGGTGCTTTTCGTTCTCTTGCGGGATCAGGACCGTTTTGATCCCACCGCGCAGGGCCGCCAGCAGCTTTTCCTTTAGCCCACCAATTGCCAACGCATTACCGCGCAACGTGACTTCACCAGTCATGGCAATGTCCTTGCGCACAGGTATCTGGGTCAGAACCGACACGATCGAGGCCACCATGGCCAGACCCGCAGACGGGCCATCCTTGGGCGTAGCACCTTCGGGCACGTGCACGTGGATATCCCATTTGTCAAAGCGCGGTGGTTTGATGCCGAGTTGCGGAGAGATGGACCGAACATAGCTCGACGCCGCCTCGATCGACTCTTTCATCACATCACCCAGCTTGCCCGTGGTCTTCATCATACCCTTGCCCGGCAGGCGCAGCGCCTCGATTGACAGCAACTCACCACCGACCGAGGTATAGGCAAGTCCGGTCACGACACCGACCTGATCCTCTTTCTCTGCCAGGCCATAGCGGAACTTTGGCACGCCCAGAAACTCATCCAGGTTGTCGCCAGTCACTGTAATGGAGTCGGCCTCCTTCTTGATGATCCTGGTCAAAGATTTCCGTGCCACCTTGGCAATCTCACGTTCCATATTCCGAACGCCCGCTTCACGGGTATAGGTGCGGATGATCCCCGTGAGCGCATCATTGGTCAGTTCGAATTCCTTGGCTTTCAGCCCGTGATTCTTGATCTGCTTGGGCACCAGGTGCGCCTTGGCAATTTCGCGCTTTTCGTCTTCGGTGTAACCAGCCAGCGGAATTATCTCCATCCGGTCCAGCAACGGTACCGGCATGTTGTAGCTGTTGGATGTGGTCAGGAACATGACGTTTGAAAGGTCGTATTCGACCTCCAGATAGTGATCCATGAACGTGTTGTTCTGTTCCGGATCCAGAACCTCCAACATCGCCGAGGCTGGGTCACCGCGGAAATCTTGACCCATCTTGTCAATCTCATCGAGCAGGATCAGCGGATTGGTGGTCTTGGCCTTTTTCAGTGCTTGGATGATCTTGCCGGGCATCGATCCGATATAGGTCCGTCGGTGGCCGCGAATTTCGGATTCGTCCCGGATCCCGCCCAGCGAGATGCGGATAAATTCGCGCCCGGTCGCCTTGGCCACAGATCTGCCCAACGATGTTTTACCGACGCCCGGAGGGCCGACCAGACACAGGATCGGTCCTTTAAGTTTCCTCGACCGGTGTTGAACCGCCAGATATTCGACAATCCGCTCTTTAACCTTGTCCAAGCCGTAATGATCGGCGTCCAGAACATCCTGAGCCTTGCCAAGGTCCTTTTTGATGCGGGATTTCACCCCCCAAGGGATCGACAGCATCCAATCCAGATAGTTGCGAACCACTGTCGCCTCTGCAGACATGGGACTCATATTCTTCAGCTTTTTCAGCTCGGCTTCGGCCTTCTCATGGGCTTCTTTGCTCAGAGCGGTACCAGCGATACGCGCCTCGAGCTCAGCAATTTCGCCTTCGCCCTCTTCACTATCGCCTAGCTCGCGCTGGATCGCCTTCATTTGTTCGTTTAGATAATATTCCCGCTGCGTTTTCTCCATCTGAGATTTCACGCGGGTCTTGATCTTTTTCTCGGTCTGCAGAACCGACATTTCGCCCTGCATCAGGGCATAGACCTTTTCCAGCCGTTCGCTGACGGACAGGATTTCCAACAGTTCCTGTTTCTGATTGACCTCGACACCCAGATGACCCGATACCAGATCGGCAAGCTTCACCGGATCTGTGGTTTCCCCAACAGTGGCCAGTGCCTCTTCGGGGATATTCTTGCGCACCTTGGCATAGCGCGCGAACTCATTCGCCACCGTGCGCAGCAGCGCCTCGGTTGTGGCGACATCGCCCGGCGTTTCGGCCAGCAGTTCGGCGCGTGCTTCAAAAAAGCTTTCGTTGATCAGGTATTCGGTGACTCGGACCCGCACTTGACCTTCCACCAGAACCTTGACGGTTCCATCGGGCAGTTTCAGCAGTTGCAGCACATTGGCCAGAACACCGGTCTTGTAGATGCCGTCGCTGTCGGGTTCGTCCACGCTGGGGTCGACCTGGCTGGACAACAAAATCTGTCTGTCATCCGCCATCACTTCTTCCAACGCGCGAACTGATTTTTCACGTCCGACGAACAACGGAACAATCATGTGCGGGAACACAACGATGTCGCGCAGCGGCAATACAGGATACGATGAATTGAGGGAATCTTGCATGCTCTATCCTTATCACTGGTAAGACGGATCTGGTCTCTCATCAAGGCAACGCCTGGCCGTCTCCGGTCGTTGGAAGCAACTTGGCACATGCGACCCTGCTTTTCAACCAGGCCTGTTGCGATTGTACCAAACATGACGGCTGACCGACCACGCTTGTGGACCGCACGAGGCGCATGCTGGCGCATGTTATTATTGTAGCAATTGTGACAAGGTGTGACAAACGCGTTTTCGCGTATTTATAGTGTTAGGTGCCTACGTAGGAGCAAACGCTATTATTTGATGCAGCATGGTTGTGATTGTTGAAGCGGCCCCAGCTGTTCAGCCAGTTTGACCGCATTTCCAAAGTGTAAAAGATATAGCGGCAATCGGGCAGAACCTGCGGGGCACCGCAAACAGGATCACCCTCACCCCGCAAACACCGGCAATCGCATAAAACCCAGCCACCAAAACCGCTTTGCCCGATGTAAAGCCAGCGGATCGGGCAGAATGGCCAAATCAAAGCTTTCGCCGAACATCACGCTTCACGCAGAGTTCTTGGCTCTGGGTCATGTTGCCTTTGCCTGTCGCGGGCTAGCCTGATATGTGCCGTTCGGGTCGGGGCCGTTTTTGGTGTGGAATGCCACCTGATCCCTGACGGGCCTCCGGGTTTCAACGCCATTCCCGGTGTCTTCAGGACAGATAAGCTTCACCACTGCCCAATGCAGATGTTATCGAGTCTCCGGGATGCGCGCCCCCGGCTTCTGTCAGCCCGATGCGCCGCCCGCCCTGGCAAATTGCCATGTGGCCATGATCACGGGCGCACCTCCTCACAAAAGTCCGCGCGCATCGTACCTGGTAGCCGCCCACCCGGCATCTTGTGCGTCACTCAATCCATCATCGCAACCAGGCCCAAGAACCATTCCTGACCGGTGAGAGGATGGTGGCCCCACAGGCTTGTTGATCCTGACCAACCTCCGAATATCCGGGAGTACTGTGATGACGTCCGTGGTGGAGAGGGAAACAACCCTGACCTCCAGCTAAGGCCCCCAATTCATGGCTAAGTGGGAAAGCAGGTGGGGCGACCAAGACAACCAGAAGGTTGGCTTAGAAGCAGCCATCCTTTAAAGATAAGGTAACAGCTCACTGGTCTAGACAAGTTGTAGACAAGTTGTCCTGCGGCAAAGATGTGCCGGGGCTCAAGCCATGGACCTGAGGGGGGCATAAAGCACCTGGAAAGCAAAGAACGCGAGGGTACATGTGCGCGAGCATGTTGAAATGTCCAAAAAGAACGGGATTCTTGGGATGCGCAGGAATATTTTTGCCCTGACGGCTTTTGTGGTAATGCCCTTTTCTACCGCAGCACAGGACGTTGATGAAAGATTGTGTGAAACATATGCCCGACTTTATGATGGTGCGAACCAAGAGATAGCCTCCATTAAGGCTACGGGGATTTTTGATGACAGCGCACCGCGAGAGACCGTACGCCAACTCCAGACCCTGGATCAGAGGCTGCGCCAATTCATCACGATGCAGCAGATGGAGTTTTACGGGTGCGATCTACCTAAGATGCCCAGTGATTCGATACAGTATTATTCAGATGCTTTAGCGTGTGAACTTGAGGGACGAAGGGGACGAACTAACTCGCCAGAGTGTGACCGTGGAGAATGGAAGAACAGTCTTTCTGACCTAGAGCACTTCAGATGAAATAAATTCGCCATCCTTCGGGGATCAATTAGGAAACCCTGGAGATGTGAGCCGTCGGAATTACGACCGGCCATGCCGGTTGTGGAGGTACCCTCGAATTGCCAGGCCAAATCCCGCCGGGTCGGGGATCAGTTCACTAACCGCCGACCACTGGAATGCGGCAGATCACGGTACGGATGCTAAAGCTGTCACGCCGCCGTGCGGAAAGGCCGACAGACCCCTAAGGCTAGCGCCCGAAGCCAAGCACCGGGCACGGCATCGGCGATATCCGGACTGTGCGCGGTGACCCCCCGTGGCAAGGATGGGACGGATACCAGTGTGCCCGCGTCGAAACAGGATATGCGCCGCATCTGAATGGGAAACCGCTTGGGTGATGCCGCATGGCGTGGGAAACCGAGGTACCACCCCGGGCCTGTTCGCCCGGGGGTGCGTCACCCGATTTGTGCAACAAGGCGCTCTAGTGTTGCGGTCAATTTTGATAAAATTGCGCGTTCGCCCTTCGACCATGGTATCAAACCCGGGGGCCGCCCGGTTTCGCAGGTGCCCGTGTGGGCCTTGTCGGTGAAGCTTTCCTCGTCCGGGCCCCGTCCGGGCGGGCAACGCCGTTGGATGTCATCTTCGTAGCCCGGCGTACGCTTCGCGCCGTTCCTGATCCACCGCGCTTGTGTGTCAGCACTGAAATGCACGCCTGGATCGTCGGGCGGATCGTCGGGGCCTCCGCTTCGGCCCGGTCTTGCGGCGCACGGCAACCCCCGGTCAGAAGATCATCGTGGGTTGCGAAAACGGCAACGGGTCGTCGCATCGGGTACAGATGCAAATCGGAGCCACGAAACAGCATGAAATCCAACCAAATTTTCAACGCCCGCTCCAGCTTTGGGGTGCCACTGCCCGATTAGCAGACAGTTGAAACGGACCAGCGAATCATACCCCTGAGTCCCGATCCCGGTGCGCCCCAACGCAGGCTTGCATGTCGGCGAACACCACCGCCAGTTCGTCAGGGCGTCAATCCCGGTCAAAACGTCGTCTGAGCCGATTCGCGTTCGACACGCACCGCGCCAAAACAGGTGCATCAAACCACCCCTGAACGCCTCCCGGGAACATACCGGGTTGATGGTTTGTCCACAATCTTCTAAATTATGCAGAGGTTTTTATAGACAAAATCCCCGGGATTCAAATTTGTGACCTGACCAATCCATTTTCTCAAAGCGAGACCTCAAATGAACAAGCCCCTGCTTGCCGTGAACCGCGCCCGATGAATCGTGCAGGGTACCGGACGGGGGCACGGGCGGTTGACCTGTGGGATCGCAATTATCCCGGGTCACAATCCAGTCTCTGAAACGTGAGCCAGATTGGCTTTGTGTTTTGGGCCATTGTCTATACATGTGATACACTGTGAAAGATGGAGTTTTGAATGGCCCACCGTTGGACCAATAGGCTGACCAGGGCGGATGTGACGCCGTACCCGGTATGGCTGAACCGTCGGCAGATTGTTGCCGCTGCCCTGGGGGCGAGTGCCGCCGGGATCGCCGGACCGCTGGCCGCCGCGACAGGGGATGGGCTGATCCCCAATAGCCGGGACGAGATCACCCCGCCGTCTCGATATGGCATTTGGCCAAAGCGGCAGGATGAGCTGATGACCAATAGCTGGGACGAGATCACCGGCTATAACAACTTTTATGAATTCGGCACGGGAAAGGACGATCCGAAACGCTATGCCGGTCAGATGACCATTGACCCCTGGTCGATCAGGATCGACGGGCTGGTGGATAATCCCGGTACCTATGAGCTGACCGACATTCTGGCCGATATGATAATCGAAGAGCGGATTTACCGGTTCCGCTGTGTCGAACGCTGGGCCATGGTGATTCCCTGGAACGGGTTTGAACTGGCCGATCTGTTGAACAGCGTCGGGGTACAACCCGGGGCCAGATATGTCGCCTTTGAAACGCTGCTGCGGCCATCCGAAATGCCGGGGGTCCGTTACCCGGTGATCAACTGGCCCTATGTCGAGGGCCTACGCCTGGACGAGGCGCTGCATCCGCTTACGCTGATGGCCACGGGCATTTATGACCGTCCAATTGCAAACCAGAACGGGGCACCGATCCGGTTGGTGGTACCGTGGAAATATGGCTATAAATCGATCAAATCGATTGTGCGGATCACCCTTGTAGAAGATGAACCACCCACCGCGTGGAACACATCCAACGCGACGGAATACGGGTTTTACAGCAATGTGAACCCGAATGTGGATCATCCGAGGTGGAGCCAGGCCTGGGAACAGCGGGTTGGCAGCGGGCTCTTTGCCAGACGCACCCCGACCCTGATGTTCAACGGCTATGAGGAAGAGGTGGCCAGCCTCTATGACGGTATGGACCTGTCCGTCTATCACTGAATCGATGGTAACCAACCGCATCAATGCCGTTCTGCGGGGCGTGCCGCCGGGGGTTGTCTATGTGCTGGGCCTTGTGCCGGTGCCCTGGCTGTTCTATCAGGCCGCGACCGGTGCCCTGGGGTTCCGCCCGCATGAGGCATTGGAACACGCGCTGGGGGAAACCGCCCTGCAGCTGCTGATCCTGGGTCTGGCACTGACACCTTTCAAGCGCTTTGTCGGCGTGAACCTGTTGCGATTCCGGCGGGCAGTGGGGTTGCTGGCCTTTATCTATGTGGTGCTGCACCTGCTGGTCTGGCTGATCCTGGATGTGCAGATTCTGTCAGCGTTCTGGGCCGACATCGTGAAACGCCCCTACATCACGGTGGGCATGTTGGCATTTACCCTGATGCTGCCCTTGGCGGTGACATCAAATGCCTGGTCATTGCGCCGCCTGGGTCGCGCCTGGCACCGGTTGCATCGACTGACCTATGCTGTGGCCGTGCTGGGGGCGGTGCACTTTGTGATGCTCCGCAAGGGGTTTCAGATCGAACCGCTACTGTATCTTGGCACGGTGCTGATACTGCTGGGCCTGCGCCTGATTCCCAAATCCCGCCCAAGCCAGATGTCTCTGGGCGGTGCGAGTCGCGGCGTCTGAGCCTTCTTTTCCCAACCGGACCCTATGGTCCTCTCTGATTGGCCCGCGGCCTGGACCGCCGCATCGCCGTGGGGCATGACGGTTCGCTCTACCGCGCATCCGCACCGCGCCCCGGCCTGAACCGGATCTTCAAACCCCTCTACGAATACTCGGAAAAGCTTGTCGATATCGCCGCCGCTGATCTCGATATGGCCAGAACCGCCCTTTTCACCCTGCGCGGACACGCCACCGCCAGCGCCCTTGCACAAACCGGATATATCGACTATGCGCACGACATCACCGGCGGCAGTCATGCCAAAATATTCCCGATGCATCCGCCGCCCGGCAGGGATGGCCCAACGCGGGTGGTAAGGGCTGGACACCACCCTGGGACCTCCTCGACATCCAGCATCAGCCTGGCCATTGGGATTGGGGCAAGGCCCCGGACCGGTTGCGCCAAGCGCGATAACGCCGCAGGATGCCCGGTTCGGCAATACGGCGCGTTTCCGAACCGGGCACTGAATTATTGCCTGGACACACCCCGCCAATGCCTTTTCTCTGGCCCGGAAGTGATTGTCCGGCGTGTTTAGTCG
>JACOMT010000004.1:13217-46922 GCA_014623385.1 Paracoccaceae bacterium | reverse complement strand
GGGACTGTGTCGATATCGTACCATTCTACAAGCTTTGTACAGCCCGTGACACTGGATCACATCAAAGCTGATCCCCGCCCCTGACCGACATGGTACGGGTCAAAAACTCGCGGCTGTCAGTCCAGCCTGTGACCCAAGCCGAATGGCTAGCGGTCTGTGCGCTAGGCACAACCGATCCGGGCTAAGCTATTAAAAAATAGCCCAGAGGTCGACCCTCTCTGCGACATCGTCACAGTCCCATAACGCCACGTTTTTGCGCACATACATAGTGCCACCCGATTGCCGTGCAGTGTACAAAACCTAAGCATTTCAAACTATGGGAAAATTGCGCTGCCAGGGCATCACGTTTCCCCATCGGTCTTTCCTCTGCTGTTACATGATATCCAGTAGACTTATTGTAATCACGAATATGTCAGCTGCACAAACGGCGCTGACGCTAGAGCACACTGCGACATTGGCCCCTGCCTTAGCGACGACTTGGATCGCGCAGCCGCGTTTCTGAACATCATGGTGGTGGCAAAGAGTAAACCGGCACAGGAATAGCGTCTTAAAAGGCAAAAACAATCCGACTGGACTGCATCATACTGTCAGCCAATCGTTGACGGGGCCAGCATACAGATCAATAGCGATAATGATCCGGCTTGTACGGACCCTCGGGTTTGATGCCGATATAGGCGGCCTGCTCGGCACTGAGTTCGGTCAGTTTTACCCCAATGCGGCCCAGATGCAGGCGGGCGACCTTTTCATCCAAATGTTTGGGCAGGACATAGACCTGATTGTCGTAGTTTTTGCCCTTGGTCCAAAGCTCAATTTGTGCCAGTGTCTGGTTGGTGAAACTGGCCGACATCACAAAAGACGGGTGGCCGGTGGCGTTGCCCAGGTTCAGCAAACGGCCCTCAGAGAGCAGGATGATGCGGTTG
This sequence comes from Paracoccaceae bacterium, assembly GCA_014623385.1. Taxonomy (GTDB): domain Bacteria; phylum Pseudomonadota; class Alphaproteobacteria; order Rhodobacterales; family Rhodobacteraceae; genus JACOMT01. Next base: position 46,002 of record JACOMT010000004.1, on the reverse strand, counting down.
CCCGAAGGCATTTCGATCATATCCACCTGGTCCTTGATACTGGTCCAGTTGTGATTGCGCAGGTTGGCGACCTGGATTTCGTTATCAAAATGACCAATATTGCCAACGATTGCCATGTCCTTCATCTGGCGCATATGCTCAATGCGGATGACATCTTTGTTGCCGGTAGTGGTGATAAAAATGTCGGCAGTTTCAACTACGTCTTCCAGCGTGGTCACCTGGAATCCATCCAGTGCTGCCTGCAGGGCGCAGATTGGGTCCGCCTCGGTCACGATCACACGCGCGCCTGAGCCAGCCAATGATGCGGCGGACCCTTTGCCCACATCGCCATAACCGCACACAACCGCGACCTTGCCCGCCATCATCGTGTCGGTGGCGCGGCGGATGCCGTCAACGAGTGATTCCCTGCAGCCGTACTTGTTATCGAATTTCGACTTGGTCACGCTGTCATTAACGTTGATGGCCGGGAAGGGCAGCCGGTCATCTTTGACCAGCTGATAGAGCCGATTGACGCCGGTTGTCGTCTCTTCCGACACGCCTTTGATCTGGTCGCAGGTTTTGGTAAACCAGCCGGGGCTTGCGGTCATGCGTTTTTTAATTTGCGCCTTGATCACTTCTTCCTCTTCCGAAGTGGGGACCGGGATGAGATCTTCGCCCGCTTCGGCCCGAGCACCCAGCAGGGCGTAGAGTGTCGCATCGCCACCATCATCCAGGATCATGTTTGGGCCATCGTCAAACAAAAAAGATTTATCCAGATAGTCCCAGTGCTCTTCCAACGACTGGCCCTTGACTGCAAAAATCGGAATGTGCGCGGCCGCAATCGCCGCAGCGGCATGGTCCTGGGTAGAAAAGATGTTGCACGAAGCCCAGCGCACCTCGGCACCCAGGGCCACTAGCGTTTCGATCAAAACTGCGGTTTGGATCGTCATATGCAGCGAGCCAACAATGCGCGCGCCGGTCAGTGGTTTTTCTTTGCCATATTCTTCGCGCAGGGCCATCAGACCCGGCATTTCGGTTTCGGCAATATTGATCTCTTTGCGGCCGAAACCGGCCAGCGAGATATCCTTGATGACGTAGTCTTTGGCCATCCTGCGCGATGCCTCCTGAACGCTGACGAAAACAGACACGGACCGTTACCAAAGCGGTTTTGGTTTGACAATCTGCTTGCTAAAATAAGATGCGACGTCACCGGACCGTGACCGGTCGGTCTAGAATGCGCTGCTTTTGGGCTAGTGACTTCTGGCAAAGACACGGATTGCCCGGTTTTCACCGGAGCTGCCACCACGCGGCTGATGCCGTTATCCCATGGGATTGTCGATCAAAGCCGCGTACAGCGAACATTTCCGGGCAAGTGCGGGTGGGGTCAAGCTGACAGCACCAAATTACAATGGCGGCGACACGAGGCGTTTGAATACATCCCAATCTCCTGTTCAATAGCTACCGGAGTCCCATGGGGAGCCTTGGGCATGCGTGATACGGGTACCAAGGAATCTGAAACGCAAGCACCGGACAGTCGCGGAACAATTGCACATCTTGGCGGCAAGTGCTGTGGATGTGATAAAATCGAGGACCATGAATGGCCCCCACCAAACCACCCCGCGCGTGGCAACGCATGTTGTCAGGCCGCCGATTGGATCTGTTGGATCCCACACCTATAGATATTGAGATTGAGGATATCGCCCATGGCCTAGCTTTTGTCGCGCGATGGAATGGCCAGACAAAGGGGGATTATGCCTATTCAGTGGCTGAACATTCGCTGTTGGTTGAAGAGATCTTTGGCCGCCTGAACCCGGCAGCCCCCATCAGATGGCGCTTGGCCGCGCTGTTGCACGACGCACCGGAATACGTGATTGGCGACCTGATTTCCCCGGTCAAAGCGGCCGTCGGAACCGGTTATGAAGCGTTGGACGCCCGGCTGACCCATGCGATTCACCTGCGCTTTGGACTACCGCCAACATTGCCCAAAACCGTAAAGGCGTCGATCAAACGCGCCGACCGTATAAGTGCCTGGATGGAGGCGATCAACATCGCCGGATTTTCCGAAGATGAAGCCGCAAAATTCTTTGGCCGACCCAAGGACGCGATCCTGAAGGGGTTACATATCACCTTGCGCCCGCCGAGGGAAGTGCGCGACAGCTACAACAAACGTTACAACATCCTATCGGTACAGCTATGATCTATGATCCTAGTATGCACCGCTGGCCGAAATTTTATCAGGGATAATTGCCGTCGGTTCACAACAGTGTTGAAGGTCGAAATTACCGCCATCGAATGGGCTGAACGCAAGGCCTGGCAAAACCTATAAACGGACTGATCCGTGATCAGCGCGGTCTGCGCTTACCCAATATCCGTTGCAACGTGCGGCGGTGCATGTTTAGACGCCGGGCAGTTTCGCTGACATTGCGGTCATACAGCTCATATACTCGCTGAATATGTTCCCACCGGACGAGATTCGCGCTAATCGGATTTTCGGGTGGCGGGGGCAGTTTGTCACCAGCAGCCAAAAGCGCATTGCGTATATCAGTCGCGCCCGTCGGTTTCAACAGGTAATCTGTCGCCCCGATTTTCACCGCAGCCACCGCTGTCGCAATCGTGCCATAGCCCGTCAGAACCACAACCCGGCTGTCGGGTCGTTTATCGTGCAACACTTCGACCAGATCCAACCCATTACCATCCTCCAACCGCAGGTCGACCACCGCATAGGCCGGGGGGCAGGCCGTCGCGATGATGAGCCCGGCGGCCACGGACCTCGCCGTTTCAATCTCGAACCCGCGCTTTTCCATGGCTTTGGCCAATTGGCGCAAAAAGGGTTTATCGTCATCGACCAGTAACAGGGATTTATCTGGCCCGATCTCTTTGATCGCGGTGGATGGCATTGGGCGTTCTCCGTAACGTCCCAAATGGATGTGAGTCACACAAGTATCGTTGCCAGCCCGAAAAGGTCAACGTACTGATTAATCTAGGCATTTTGCAAGAAACAGTTGACTTGCTCGGCCATCGCCTCAGCCGTTATGTCGCGACGGAAGAATTCAACAAATCCATGGTCCGGCAACACCAGATAGCTGTGTGTTGTATGATCAACCAAGTAATATTCATCTTCGGTCAGATGCGCATTGTAATAGACTCTGTAGGCTTGGCTGGCGGCTTTGACCTGGGCGTTCGACCCGGTAAGCCCGATCATCTTTTCATGTATATTAAACGTAAAATCTCTGATCACATCCGGTGTATCCCGCCGAGGGTCAATGGAGATAAAGACGGGGGTCACAGATTGTCCACGGGCCGTCAGCAGATCAACCACATCCGCATTGCGCACAACATCAAAGGGGCAGAGATCGGGGCAAAAAGTATAGCCGAAGTAGAGGATAGATGGCTGGGTGATCACATCGGTATCCGTCACGGTGTAACCGTCCCCATTGACCAATTCGAACGGGCCACCAATCGCCCCGGTACCACCCGCACTCCGGGTTGTGCGACATTCGGCAAATTGGTCGCCAGAGGATTGGTTTTGTACGACAATCCAGGTAACCGTCAAAACACTCAAAATGCTACAAGCCGACAGGATTGCGATCAATTTTGCGTTCATGCCGCCCTCAGGTTCATCGAAATTCGTGGAATATTAATTTCCAGCGTATCAAGACGATCAAGATGTGTAACCCACATAGGATCAAAAATGCCTGAGGTCAAGGTCGTGTTTCCTGTCAGTCAGCCACGCAGCAACCGGATTCGTTTACGCACGATGATCCTGATGCGATGGGTCGCAGCGGTCGGTCAGCTAGCCGCCGTGACCGTGGCACAACAGATCTTTGATCTACAGTTTGCCCATCTGCTATGTTATTTCGCGATTTCGATATCGGTCATTAGCAATCTGGTGGCTACGTTTTCCTTTCCGCAAAACAAACGCCTGACCGAGATTGAAACCCTGATTACAGTGTTATTTGATTTGCTTCAATTATCGCTTTTGCTGTATTTAACGGGTGGTCTGAAAAATCCTTTTGCTTTGTTGATTCTGGGCCCAATCACAATCTCGGCAACGGTGATGAACCTGCGATCAATACTGATTATTGGGGGGACAGCTATTTTTCTAGTAACCTTGATGTCGCAATTCTATTTACCCCTGTGTACTGGCGACGGGGCAGATCTGCAGATGCTGGACATCTATATTTTCGGCAACTGGCTGGCCATCGTGATCGCAATACTGTTTATTGGTGCATATGCTCGGCGCATCAGTTCGGAAATGCATTCAATGTCCGAAGCACTGGCCGCGACACAAATGGCGCTTTCCCGCGAGCAAAAGCTGACGGACATCGGCGGGGTCGTGGCCACCGCCGCACACGAGCTGGGCACACCATTGGCGACCATCAAACTGACTAGTGACGAGTTGATTGAAGCACTGGATGATCGGCCTGATTTGTGTGGCGAAGCAGCGCTAATCCGAGAACAGGTGGACCGCTGTCGCGATATTCTGCGGGATATGGGCCGCGCGGGCAAAGCCGACCTGGATCTGCGTCAGGTACCGCTGACCACTGTGATTGACGAGGCAGCCGAACCCCACAAAAACCGCGGCACTGAACTTCATTTCGAGGCGGGGCCAGGCCATGGCGGCCAGAGCCACCAGCCATCGGTCCTGCGCCGCCCCGAAATCATTCACGGTCTACGCAATCTCATTCAAAACGGTGTCGATTTTGCCCGTGCCAATGTCTGGGTAGAGGCGATATGGACAGAGAATATCATCACGATCCGCATTCTGGATGATGGCTGCGGCTATCCCGCGCATTTGCTAGGCCGGATCGGCGATCCCTTTGTGCGTCGGCGATGCACCGAAGCTGATCAGCGCGCCCGACCGGAATATGAAGGCATGGGTTTGGGTCTGTTTATCGCTAAAACGTTGCTGGAACGATCCGGGGCAGTTATTCGATTTGCCAACGGGTCCGACCCCTATCAAACGATCACCATGCGAGAACCTCAATGCGGCGCAATTGTCGAAGTTAACTGGCCACGCTCTAAGATCGACGCCCAATCCGGCGAGAACGCGATACCATTTGGAACCAACTAGCCGATATAAATCCAGACGTTCGTTGATGAACCCTTAACCTATTGATGCTATTTAGTACCGTGATTCAGAAATTGGATTTGGATCATGTTCGGTGTGAGTTATTTTTCCTAGACTTTCAAGGTTTTATTAATTCCCCAACCCACACTCCGCAATTGTTTATAAGTGCTTCATCTTGTGCCGGTACGAATCCCTGCTGTATTTCCGGTAGGCCAATGCCATGGGCTTTGTTGTGCAAATGCTGTGAGGGCCTCACTGTTTGAACCCAGCACAGTAGCGGGGAGGCATGAGCCGTTGATCAACTACAACGTACAAAACCACGAACTGGCCGCCCTGCAATGACAGCCCGAAGCGGCGCGGAGCGTTATCGATCCGGTTTGACCCCGGGATGATCCGGGTGGCAAACGCGGGCGACAATAACGGTTCAGTACCGCTGTCGGCATACACCCGGTGTGAGCCTGCCTATATCGCGACGGAACCGGCCCGAACCGACGCATCAATTGATAACACCGGGATCCAGGCCGTGGGTGAAGGCGAATGGAGCACGCGCAGGCATGGCGGCCCAAAACACCGTATACGGTAACAGGTTACAACATCGGGATTGACAGGGATACGCTGGCGGTCCGGGCTGTCGAAGATTGGTGATGCGCCCATGCTGCCAGAGCCCGACTGGATTCCTGCGGGGTCATGACATCGGGTCAGTGACCGCAGACGGGGCCGCAGATGAAGCCCAAGACACCCGCAAATGCCATGATGCCACTGCAAAAACTGTCGAGGCAAAGCCTCATGTCGCGGAACCTGGACTGGCAGGGTCCGCAGCACGAAATCCGGTTCCACATCGCCGTTTTTAACCTCTACACCGCCCTTGTTGGCCTACCCTTCACAGAGGTGCTGGCATAACTCCGTCCGGGAAAGGGCCGGAAAAGGGGAACCTCCGGCCATCACCCGGTTTGTACAACAAATCCATTACCAGGCATAATTGGCAGCGGTGAACCAGTTTTGTCAGAACGTTTCCTATCGGTTTTTCCTTTCTCGCTCCAGCTTTTCAAGATGGTATAACTGTGAGGAAAATTAAAAGAAACTCACGGAGGGTAAAAACCCCAAGGGTAGGTATGTGCGGATGAGTGAAAAACACGACATGCAATAAATAAATTTTCTCTTATACATTTTTATATATGAAGTTCATGAGTCCCACTCAAACCCATCACCTGCAAAGTGACCACCTTGGCCGAAGGATGGGCAAAACGCACGCGACCATGCGGCTTGTGGTCATATGGTGCGAATCGGTATGTAATGTGGCATGACAGATATGAGATTTTCCAAAATGTTGTGGTCGAACAGCCCGGAAGACACGGCAGTGCTGGCACAACGGATGGCCACCGGCCTGCGCCCGGGCGATTGCCTGATGCTGGACGGGCCTATCAGTGCAGGAAAGAGCCATTTTGCCCGCGCCTTGATCCAATCGGTCCAAACTGTTCCCGAGGCTGTCCCGTCGCCGACTTTTACGTTGGTCCAAATCTATAACACCCGCCTAGGTGAAATATGGCATGCCGATCTGTATCGATTGACCGTCTCGGACGAGTTATTGGAACTGGGTATCTGGGACGCTTTTGAAACTGTCATTTGTCTGATTGAATGGCCCGACCGGCTGGGTCCCATCGCACCGCAACACGCCCTTTGGCTGGAATTTAACATCATCGGCGACGCAACGGACTGCCGCGAGATCACCATAACCGGACCGGCGGCGCGCTGGGCTGCGCTATTGGACGGAGTGTGCACATGACCGGGCGCCGCAACTTGTCGCGTGCCTTTATTGACCGTGCCGGATGGGAGACCGCCCATCGGTGCCCACTGGCCGGGGACGCGTCCAACCGAAAATATGATCGCCTGACATGGACTGAAACCGGTGAAACCGCCGTGCTGATGGATGCCGACCCCGCCCTGGGCGAGGATGTCCGTCCCTTTGTCGTTGTAGCACGGTATCTTCAGGCCACCGGTCTCAGCCCACCCAGAATTCTGGCCGAAGCATTGGATGACGGGTTTTTGTTACTGGAGGATCTGGGCGATGCGTTATTTGTACGACTGATGGCGCAGAATCCCGATTTCCAGATGCCCCTGTACACTGCGGCGACCGACGCTCTGGTGCAACTGCATCGCCACCCGGCCCTGCCTCTGGCCCTTTATTCGCCACCTGTGATGACCGATCTGGCCGCCCTGGCCTATGACAAGTACCGGGTTGCAGTGGCCGGTTCCGCCGATGGGCGCGACGGCTTTGTCACCGCATTTGAGCCTCTGCTCGCGCTCACACAGGACACCAAGCCTGTTCTGATCCAGCGGGACTACCATTCAGAAAATCTGATCTGGCTGTCCGAGCGCGAGGGTCCCGCACGCGTTGGATTACTGGATTTTCAGGACGCCATGATCGGGCATCCCGCCTATGACCTGGTATCTCTATTGCAAGACGCCCGACGCGACGTTCCAAAGGAGATCGAAACAAAGATGATTTCCCATTTCATGAATCTTGCCGGATATGCAGCCGAGAGCTTTGTCCGCGATTATGCCCTGTTGGGGGTCCAGCGCAGCCTGCGTATTCTGGGTGTCTTTGCACGGCTAGCTACCGACTATGGAAAACTTGGTTACATTGATTTGATCCCCCGGGTTTGGAATTACTTGTTGCGCAATCTGCGACATCCCATAGCAGTGGAGCTGTCAGGCAGCATATTGTCGGATTTGCCCACGCCAACCCCGGATGTTCTGGATAGGATCAGGGCGGCATGCCGACCAATCTCCCCAACGCCGTAATGCTGTTCGCCGCCGGTTTTGGCACGCGGATGGGTAAGCTGACCCGAACTACACCCAAACCCCTGGTCCCAGTGGCCGACAGGCCACTGATCGATCATGCACTGGCCCTGGTGGATGGGGCTGGGATCGCGACACGGTTGGCCAACCTGCACTATCTGCCCGAGCAACTGGAAAGCTATCTGGAACCGTTGGGCGTAGCCATATCGCATGAAACGCCCGACATCCTGGGCACGGGCGGCGGGTTGCGAGCCGCGCGGACCCTGCTGGGTGAAAGCCCTGTGTTTACCATGAACACAGATACAATCTGGGCCGGGCCTAATCCCCTAACATTGCTGGGCCAAGCTTGGTGTGGGGACAAAATGGATGCCTTGTTGATCTGTGTACCCATTGCCGATGCCCTGGCCCATGACGGACCCGGGGATTTTTCACTGGACGTGGCAGGCCGGATCGCGCGTGGCCCGGGCTATGTCTATGGCGGTGTTCAGATCATCCGGACCGAGGTACTGGACCGGATTGCCGCACGCATTTTTTCTTTGAACAAAGTCTGGGATCTGTTGATTGCCGAGGGTAGGTGTTTCGGCTTGCTCTACCCAGGCAAATGGTGCAATGTGGGTCACCCGGACGGCATTGCCGAAGCAGAAAGGCTTCTATCGGATTATGATGTTTGAACCTGGTGATCGCAGGCGCATCTTTGCCTCGGCACCGGGCGTTGATTTCCCCGCCGCCCTGGTCGATGGCCTGCGCACGCGGCTGTGCAATCAACCACCCGAAGCAATGGCCCATGTCGAACTTATCGTGAACACCCGCCGGATGGCGCGGCGTATCCGCAAGATCTTTGAAAACGGGCCAGCCGGATTTCTACCACGGATTTCGCTGGTCACCGATATTGACGCATATGATCCCGCCCCAAATCCCGCCGCTACGTCGTCGACTGGAACTGGTGCAGCTGGTCAACCGCCTGATCAAAACCCAGCCCAATCTTGCCGCCCAATCGGCCGCCTTTGATCTGGCAGACAGCTTGGCCGAATTGATCAATGAAATGCATGGAGAAGGTGTCGATCTATCCGTTTTGGATCAGCTGGACGTTACCGATATGTCCGGTCATTGGCAGCGGTCGCTGAGCTTTATGCAAATCGTGCGCCAGTTTATCGGTAAAGACAGTCGCGAACTGGATGTCGAGGCGCACCGCCGTGCCGTTGTGGCCGCCCAGATCGACTTCTGGAAAGCGACGCCGCCCGACCACCCGGTGATCGTGGCGGGGTCGACCGGGTCACGCGGTACGACCCTGATGCTTATGACAGCTGTGGCCCAATTACCGCAAGGCGCACTGATCCTGCCAGGGTTTGACACGGATCTTCCGGACGCGGTCTGGCACAGTATGCGGGACGCGCTGGTGTCAGAAGATCATCCACAGTTCCGGTTCCACAAGGTGTTGACCGCATGCGATATCGAACCGGGTAGGGTGCGCATATGGTCCGACTTGCGCGCACCTGCCCCGGCCCGGAACAAGGTGGTGTCACTCGCCCTGCGCCCTGCGCCCGTCACAAACAGTTGGCGGGATGAGGGGCCGCGCCTGACCGATCTGGATAAGGCCTTTGAAAACGTGACCCTGGTGGAAACTGAAAATGCCCGGGCCGAAGCGGTAGCAATCGCGCTGCGCCTGCGCCAGGCGGTGGAAATCGGGCAACGCGCCGCCGTGATCACGCCTGACCGGCAATTGACAAGACAGGTGACTGCGGCGCTGGACCGCTGGGGCATTCTGCCCGATGACAGCGCGGGCATGCCATTGCATTTGTCGCCACCTGGGCGGCTGTTGCGCCATGTGGCTGACATTTTTGCAAAACCGTTATCCCCGGACCGGTTGCTGGCCATCCTCAAACACCCGCTTTGCGCGCGCGGTGCTGATCGCGGAAGACATGCCCTGATGACGCAAGAGCTGGAACTCTATCTGCGATGTCACGGCCCCCCCTTCCCTGATGGGAACACCCTGACCCGGTGGGCGAAGGGCTGCGATCTGGACGGAGCCGCCGAATGGGCCCGTTGGGTCAGCGATGTTCTGTTGACCCCGGTTTATCGGCCAGAACAACCGTTGCGCATTTGGGTTGCCAAACTGACAGTGCTGGCCGAGGCTGTGGCATCCGGTTTCGCAAACGGAAGCCCTGACGAGCTGTGGGCCCACAATGCAGGGCGAAAAGCGCGGTCCGTCATCACCGGCCTGATGGCAGAGGCACCATATGGCGGCGTGATCACCGCCCGCGATTTTATCAGCCTTCTGGATAACCTTTTGTCGAAAGAAGCAGTGCGGGACCGCGACGCCCCACATCCTAACATCATGATCTGGGGCACGATGGAGGCGCGGGTTCAAGGTGCTGATCTGGTGATATTGGCCGCACTGAACGACGGGACATGGCCTGAATCGGCCTGGCCCGACCCTTGGCTAAACCGCACCTTGCGACTTCAGGCCGGGCTGTTGATGCCCGAACGCCGGATCGGTTTGTCAGCCCATGATTTTCAACAGGCCATCGGTGCCGCAGAGGTCTGGTTGACCCGCGCCAGGCGCAGTGATGATGCGGATACGGTGCCGTCTCGCTGGCTGAACCGGTTGACCAGCCTCTTATCGGGACTCGACATGATCGGTGGACCGCAAGTGTTGGAGCATATGCGTAAACGGGGAGATAAATGGGCCCAGTGGGCAACCCGATTGGATGATGGGGCACGCACAGCCCCAGCCCCCCGACCCGCGCCGCGCCCGCCTGTTGCGGCCCGGCCCCGCTCCTTTCGGGTGACCGAAATCAAACACCTAATCCGTGATCCATATGCGATCTATGCAAAACATATCCTACGCCTGCGCCCGCTGGACCCGTTGGGAAAGGAACCCGATGCACTGGACCGGGGGATCATTCTGCACGCTATCCTGGAAAGCTTTCTGCGGTCAGTTGATGATGATTCTACCGCCGCCGATCTGGTCCGAACCGCCAAAGCGATCATCGAGACCGAGGTGCCCTGGCCCACCGCGCAACGTATGTGGCTGGCCCAGGTTCGTAAATTTGCCCATTGGTTTATGGTCGAGGAGCGTTTGCGCCGTGCCAAGGGCCACCCGGCGGTGTTAGAGGCCAAGGGCAAATTGGTTATGGCCGATATGGGTATCACGCTGACCGCTCGGGCGGACCGGATCGATCTGGACCCTGGGGGCCACGTCCGGATTTACGATTACAAAGCCGGCAACCCGCCTACTGCCAAGGAACAAATACTGTTTGACAAACAGCTTTTGTTGGAAACAGCGATGGTCACGCAGGGTGCCTTTACCGGCCTTTCGCAAAATTCGGTGGTCGAGGCCGTATTCATCGGCCTGGTCGCGCAGAAAAACGTGTCGGCACCTCTGGACAAGGTTTCACCAGACCAAACTATACAGGAGTTCCGCAGGTTGCTGACCGCCTATCTGTCGGCGGACCAGGGGTTCACGTCGCGTCGCATGCCGCAAAAGGAAACGGATGCGGGCGACTATGATCATCTGGCCCGCTACGGTGAATGGGATCGTGCGACCAGACCTTCTCCTGAATATCTGTTATGATCCGGCGCGATGCCGCGACCGAGATGCAGGTCCGCGCCGCAACTCCGCTGGCGTCGACCTGGTTAGCGGCCAATGCGGGTTCGGGCAAAACCCGCGTCCTGACGGACCGGGTTGCCCGTCTGTTGCTGCGGGGGACAAACCCGCAGAGAATTTTGTGCCTGACCTATACCAAAGCAGCGGCCAGCGAAATGCAGAACCGTTTGTTCCAACGCCTGGGCGAATGGGCGATGCTGCCGGACGACAAATTGGCCGACGCCCTGTTGAAACTGGGCGAGGATCAGGGTCTAACACAGGATATTCTGGCACGGGCTCGCACCTTGTTCGCACGAGCCATTGAAACACCGGGCGGTTTGAAGATTCAGACCATCCATTCGTTTTGCGCCGCCTTGCTGCGGCGGTTCCCGCTTGAGGCTGGGGTTAGCCCGAAATTCGCGGAAATGGCGGAGCGGGCGAGCGATCTTTTGGGTGCCGAAATTTTGGACGAAATGGCGGACGGCACGGACCGGCCGTTGATTGACGGGGTGGCAAAATACCTGTCCAATCAAAGGGATGTAGAAGCATTGCTGGCCGCCGTCAAACAGGGGTCCACCAAATTCCAAATACCCCGAAACCGGACCGATTTTGCGCGGCTGTTTGGGGCCAATCCGGGCCGGGCAATTGACGATATCTGCGCCGATGTGTTCACGCCATCTACCTTTGCTCTGCTCGACCGTTGTGTCAGCAAAATGCGAAACGGATCGCCGACCGATGTAAAAAACGCGGATAGGCTGGCGCGGGTGACCGACCCTACACTGACCGGATTGATCGGGCTTGAGACTGTTTTGTTAACTGGTAGTGGGGCCAAGGCCCGGTTCACCGCCAAAATCGACGTGCTGCCAACCAGGATTCTAAGAAACGGCACCATGGCGGAGGACATGGCAGAACTGAACGCATTGATGGACCGGGTTGAAACCGCGCGCAGCCAACGAATCGCGATGGATGCGATGGAAAAATCAGATGCCCTGCATGCATTTGCCCAACGCTTTCTAGCTATCTATGCTGAACGAAAGCAGCAACGTGGTTGGTTGGATTTCGACGATCTAACCCAAAAGGCACGCAAGCTGCTTAATGATCAAACGGTGGCCTCTTGGGTGCTTTATCGTCTAGATGGCGGTATCGATCATATCCTGGTGGACGAGGCCCAGGATACCTCGCCCGACCAATGGAATGTCATTGAAAAACTGTCCCAAGAATTCACCAGGCAGGAAAGTGCGCGAGGGGATATTCAGCGGACCATTTTTGTCGTGGGTGACAAGAAACAGTCGATCTACTCCTTTCAGGGCGCGGCTCCCGATGCGTTTGACCAGATGCGGGCAGAATTTGGCACGCGCCTGCGTAAGGCGGGCCAGAATCTGCAGGATCTGACGTTGGATTTTTCCTTTCGCTCAGCCCCGGAAATATTGAGCATCGTCGATCATATCTTTGCCGGACAAGCCGAGGCGGGATTTACCGATGACGGGCAGCATCGGGCGTTCAAATCCAATCTGCCGGGTCGTGTCGATCTGTGGCCGGTAACGCCGAAATCCGATGATGCAGCAGATACTGATTGGTTTGATCCTGTCGACTTGCGGTCTGAACGTCATCACTATGTGGTTCTGGCCGATCAGGTAGCTCGAAACATCCATGATATGATCCAATCCGGAGCGACAGTCCCGGTCCCGGTTGAAGGTGCCGAACCCGGCACATTTGCGCGCAGCCCGGTGTCTGAAGGCGACTTTCTGATCCTTGTTCAACGGCGCAACAAACTCTTTGCCGAGATTATTCGCGCGTGCAAGTCCCGGGGGTTGCAGATTGCCGGGGCCGACCGGTTAAAGGCTGGTACGGAACTGGCGGTCAAGGATTTGGCCGCCACGATATCCTTTCTAGCCACACCCGAAGACAGCCTGTCACTGGCTTGTACGCTGAAATCACCGATCTTTGGCTGGACTGAGCAGGATCTGTTCAGCTTGGCACATCATCGCAAGGCTGATCATCTTTGGACTGCCCTGCGCGAAAAACGTGATCTATACCCAAACACGATGGCCATTCTTGATGATTTGCGGAACATGTCGGATTTCCTGCGGCCTTATGACCTTATCGAACGTATTCTGACCCGACATCGTGGACGGCAAAAGCTACGTGCGCGTTTGGGGCCCGAGGCAGAGGATGGAATAAACGCATTGTTGTCCCAAGCACTGGTCTATGAACGGTCAGACGTGCCTAGCTTAACGGGTTTCATCGCGTGGATGCAGTCTGACGACCTTGAAATTAAACGCCAGATAGGCGCGGCGAGCAATCAGATCCGGGTGATGACGGTACATGGTGCCAAAGGGCTGGAGGCACCAATCATCATTCTGCCCGACACGGGTCCGAGACGTGATCCACCCGGAGACGATATCCTGGATATCGATGGGATACCGGTTTGGAAAATGTCCAAGAAGGATGACATGCCAGACGCGATGCGAGAGGCATACGAGGCACAGATCGCACGGCAGCAGCATGAACGACAAAGACTGCTCTATGTTGCGCTAACACGAGCGGAAAAATGGCTGATCGTGGCGGCGGCTGGTGAGCTGAGCAAGAGCGGTGACAGCTGGTATCAACAGGTACAGGCCGCGTTAGACACGGTCGGGGCGGTCCCGCATGACTTTGGCCATGGGACAGGGTTGCGATACGAACACCCCGCGTGGTCCAGATTGCCTGTTGTCAGGCGGCACGTCTCAGCCGATGACACACCTCAGATGCCAGCGGAAATGTACTATTCGCCGCCACCGTCATCGGTCAGGGAAACGTCCCTGTCACCATCAGATCTAGGCGGGGCCAAGGTGGTGGCAGGAAAAAACGGACGTGACGCAGACACGGCCATGGACCGGGGCATAGCCGTGCATCGGCTATTGGAAAAATTGCCGACCCTGCCCGTACCCAACCGGAGCGCGGCCGCCACATACATTTTGCGCGACTATACCGGACCGGATGCCGAGGATATCCTGCGTGAAGCAACCAAAATCATCAACACGCCCACATTGGGGCCCCTTTTTGGCCCTCATACATTGTCTGAGGTGACAATGACCGCCCGAATTGGCAAGCACCAAATGACCGGCATTGCTGATCGCGTAATCGTGACGGCGGACATGGTCGCAGTGGTTGATTTCAAAACCAACGCAACCGTACCTAAAACCGCATCAGAAGTACCAGATGGCATTTTGAGCCAGATGGGTGCCTATCACACGGCACTGGCCCAGATCTATCCGGGTCGAGAAATAGCGTTGGCTATTCTTTGGACACGTACTGCTACATTGATGTTGTTGTCCGCCGATCTTGCCCTGGATGCATTGGCCCGTGCACCCGGCCTTGACACCGACCTGACGGGTTCTTAAGTTTCAGCACTAAGACTTATATCCTCTCAGGAGACAGGACATGTCCATCATTGATGTCACGGACACCACCTTTGATGTCGAGGTCAAAAACTCTGACATCCCGGTTGTTGTTGATTTCTGGGCAGAGTGGTGCGGTCCGTGTAAACAGATCGGGCCAATGTTGGAAGAACTCTCGTCAGAATACGAAGGCAAGGTCAAAATTGCCAAAGTCAATGTCGACAGCAACCCGAACTCCACTGCCGCAATGGGCGTGCGCGGTATTCCGGCATTGTTTATCTTTAAAGATGGTCGGGTCGTATCGAACCGCACAGGCGCAGCCCCCAAGGCCACATTGCGAAGCTGGATAGACCATTCAATCTGATCCCCGGCATTTGCCCGGTTCCGGGTCACCCGATTCAACGGGTACCTTTTTCATAAAATAGACGACATGACTCAGCACGATTTCCCCGGGTGGCACGGGACCACTATCATCGGTATCAAGAAAGATGGTGAGGTTGTGATTGCGGGAGATGGCCAGGTGTCGCTAGGGCAGACCGTGATCAAAGGCACCGCGCGTAAGGTGCGGCGCCTGTCACCGGGAGGTTTCGAGGTTGTCGCCGGGTTTTCCGGCTCGACCGCCGATGCCTTTACCCTGCTGGAACGGCTAGAGGCAAGGTTAGAGGCAACACCGGGACAGCTGGCACGTGCCAGCGTAGAACTGGCCAAGGATTGGCGCACGGACAAATACCTGCAAAAGCTCGAGGCGATGCTGCTGGTAAGCGACGGCAAGGATTTGTTGGTGATCACTGGCGCGGGCGATGTTTTGGAACCGGAATATAACGTGGCCGCCATCGGATCTGGTGGCAACTATGCGCTTGCTGCCGCACGGGCGATGATGGTCTGCGACAAATCTGCCGAAACGATTGCACGCGACGCCATGGCGATTGCGGCGGATATATGTGTTTACACTAATGGCAATCTCACGGTTGAACGCATCACGACATGACCGTAGATGAAAAGATCAAACGACTGGAGTCGGCATGACTGATCTAACCCCCCGCGAAATTGTAAGCGAACTGGACCGGTTTATCATCGGCCAAAACGATGCCAAGCGGGCAGTCGCCGTGGCACTGCGCAACCGGTGGCGCCGAAAACAATTGCCGGACGACCTGAGGGACGAGGTTTATCCAAAAAATATCCTGATGATCGGACCAACCGGAGTAGGCAAAACCGAAATCAGCCGCCGTTTGGCCAAACTGGCCCGGGCACCGTTTATCAAGGTTGAGGCGACGAAGTTTACCGAGGTTGGCTATGTCGGGCGTGACGTGGAACAGATAATTCGCGATCTTGTTGACATCTCTATTGTGCAAACCCGCGCCTATATGCGCGAGGATGTAAAGGCTGCCGCATACCAGGCGGCCGAGGATCGTGTGATCGCCGCCATCGCGGGCGAAGACGCGCGCGAAGCCACGCGCAAGATGTTCCGTAAAAAGCTGAAATCCGGCAAACTCGACGACACGCTGATTGAGCTAGAGCTTGCCGATACCAGCAATCCAATTCCCATAATGGAAATTCCGGGCCAACCGGGTGCTAATATGGGCATGATGAATTTAAGCGATATTTTCGGGAAAGCCTTCGGTAACCGGACTGTGCGCAAGCGCATGTCCGTGGCGGATAGCTATGAGGTGTTGATCGGGGAAGAGGCCGACAAGTTATTAGACGACGATGCGGTCACGCGCACAGCATTTGACGCTGTGGAACAAAACGGCATTGTCTTTCTGGACGAGATTGACAAAGTCGCAGCCCGGTCGGATGCCAAGGTCGGCGATGTGAGTCGCGAAGGGGTCCAACGCGATTTGTTACCTTTGATTGAGGGTACGACCGTCAGCACGAAACACGGACCCATCAATACTGATCATATCCTGTTCATCGCCTCTGGTGCGTTCCACACTGCAAAACCTTCGGACCTTTTGCCGGAATTGCAGGGTCGCCTGCCGATCCGGGTTGAATTGCGCGCCCTGACCGAAGCGGATTTCGTCCGCATCCTGACCGAAACCGAAAATGCGCTGACCCGACAATATTCGGCCCTTATGCGGACCGAAAATGTGACCATGAGTTTTACCGACGACGGGATTGCCGCACTGGCACGGATTGCGGCGGATGTGAACCAGTCTGTCGAAAATATCGGAGCACGCAGGCTTTATACCGTGATGGAACGGGTGTTTGAAGAGCTGTCTTTTGATGCCCCGGACAAGTCCGGTGCTGAAATCATCGTGGATGCAGAGTTTGTTGATAGCAATCTAGGCAGCCTTGCCACCTCTGCAGATCTCAGTCGATACGTCCTGTAACATAATGGTCGCGGGTCCCACCCGCGATGATACCAGGACAAAAACCCAAACATACCCAGATTTAGCGGATTTTTGCACCGGACGGGCATGGTGCAAGCCAAAAGTGCAAAGAGATCGAGACCGCAAAACAGCATGTCCAAGCGCAGTTGAGGGTACGTGCTCCAGCTTCGGGGTGCCACTGCACCGGCACACTAATCGATATGGACGCGGGAACCGAAATTGATGGTGTCTATTCTGCTGCCGCTACCCGGCTGATAATGGGTCGGGTCCGACACAACCGTTCCTTCACCGCAGTTTGCGCAGGTAAACGTAGTAGGCACCGCTCCCACCGTGCGACACGTGTGCTTCGCTGATTTGCAGAACCAATCTGGCCAATGGGGGAACGGATAACCATTGCGGTACCTGATACCGTAACACCCCGCATGGCGTCGGGATAGGCCCGGTTCCCCGATCCTCACGACCCTTGCCAGTAATCACCAGAACCAGCCTTTTTCTGGTTGCATGGGATACAAAAATAAACTGGCTCAGGGCCGGGTATGCCTCGGCCAATGTCAAGCCGTGCAGATCAATCCGGCCTTTTGGCTTTAGCTGACCACGTTTCATCTTGCCAAATGCCTTGCGGTCCATCGCAACGGGCTGACCCCGGTCAAAATCGAAAATGCCGGGTTTCAGATCATGACAGGACGGTTTTGGCTGCACCTTGTCGCCTATGCGGAAATTGGGTGGTAGAGCAATTGGGGATATCGACGCCTTCTTTGGCCCTGCGGGTTTTGCGTTGTCCGGTGACAGTGGCGCATGCACTGAAATAGGTTCCACCTGATCGGTCACGCGCCGCCAAAGCCTCAGGTCATTCTCGGACAAGCGTGGTCGTTTCACGGCCGTTTCCCAGAACCTATAACATAGACACATTTGATTAGCATCGCCGATGATCCATCGCGCCACCGTCCGCATGGGGATCAGTGCAGTCGTCCAACACAGAAAAATGCGGATACTGCGGCAATTCGCCTTATGTATCTGTTGCAACCAAAAGCCAATTCGGGTCTGTCGTCCCCATTTTGCGGGCAAAAATCCAGGTGTCCTTTTGACGTTTAATCGTGCTTGGATTACCCTCCACGATCTTTCCATCAATGTCCTTGACGACGGAAGTCAGCTCGCCCACAAAGTGCATGGTAATTTCTGCCTCATGCGTTTCACCGTCAAATGACACATCCTGAACCGCGATTTCCCGCACGCCGACAAATTCTGACTCAATCCGAAGTCCTTGATCCTCGCGGGATGCAACCACATCGACAAAGGTCTGGAACACATCTTCGGCCAGGAATGATTCGATCTTGTCCAGATTGCCATCCTCAAATGCCATAACAATCATTTCATAGGCACCGCGGGCACCCTGGACAAATTCTGTCACCAAAAAAGACGATTCTACCCGTTTCATATCCGCTAGTGCCCTGGCCGCGTCACTGTCTTCATCAACGTGATCTGTGATATCCAAATCCGGGCCGCCTTCAATCACCTGAAATTCCGGATGCCCCATATTTTCCGCAGTTTTGGAAACAGGCGGTTTTTCAAAGCCTTCGCGGGTTCCCAGCACGCTTTTGAGACGCAGGATCAGGAAAACCGCGATGCCTGCCAAAATCAGCAACTGGATCAGGGGTGAGTTCATGTATACCTCGTCTTTGCCCGCAGGCCTTTATGAGCGTGTTGTATAGCATTTATGTAAAGGAGGAGCGGGCACAAGTCTACAGCATCGTCGAAACCGACGAATCACAAAAGAACACGGAAATGTATCCCTTCCTGGCATTCTTGTTGATATCAAATTCAAGCAGGAGCTGTGATCAGCGCGGCGGTTTTGGGTATCTGTCCGGTGCGTGCCCAAGATCAGGCGGCATTGGCAAAATTGCAGGATCCCACTGAACCCCCTGGTTCATGGTGTGCGGCTTACACCTATGTGAAGTCATGGATCACAGTGGCCAATTTGCAATTCTGCAGATTGTTTCACAGGTTCCGGGGTTCACGCAAACCGGGGCCGGGTAACAGTATTCTGATTGATGCGGAATTTGAAAAGACAACGCTAAAATCACACATTAGGCAGTTGAACCCAAACCGCCAAGCTGATAGGCACTTTGCGATTTTCAGGCAAAAGGAAAGCCATAAATGGCCAAAAACGGTGCAAAAGAGCCTCAAGAGGCCGCCGAACCCACAGATACCTCTGCACAGCAGCAACCACAGATGAATGTTCTGGGCCAATTTGTGCGAGATCTATCCTTTGAAAATGTAATGGCCCAAAAGGGTACGTCAGGTGACGTACAACCGGACGTTCAGGTTCAAGTGAACCTGGATGCGAAAAAACAGCCAGCACAAAATCAGTTCGAAGTATCAATCAAACTGAACATCAAGTCGAAATCGAAAACCAGTGGCGATATGCTATTCGTTCTGGAAATAGACTATGTTGGCATCTTTATGATTACCGGTGTCCCGGACAATCAAATACACCCGTTCTTGTTGATTGAATGCCCACGAATGATCTTCCCCTTCCTGCGCCGTATCGTCAGTGATACGACCCGGGACGGTGGGTATCCGCCGCTCAATCTGGAAATGATTGACTTTGTGAAACTGTATCGCCAGGAAATTGTACGTCGTCAGATCGCAGAGGCCAAAACCACTGAAACAGCTGAATCCTGATTGCTTAGAATCGCAACCATATCGCGTCGGGACCCAACTTTTCCACGAATACCTTATGTGCCTCAAGCTCTTGCTCTGTGAGGCGCTCAGCCAAAGGGGTGGACCGCGGGCTAGGTCGCCAATTCTCCAATTCGCCACCTGCCGAGGCGGTGGTTGAACGCGACAAAGCAAAGTCTGGCTGACGCCCGCCGATCAGTTCCAAATAAACCTCGGCTAGGATTTCCGAATCCAGTAGTGCCCCGTGCAGGGTACGCGACGCGTTGTCAATACCGAATCGACGGCACAGCGCATCCAGCGACACGGACAAGCCCGGAAACCGTTTGCGTGCAATGTCCAGCGTGTCGATAGCCTGATTCAGCGGCAACAGCGGCAACCCCATCCATCCAAGTTCGGCATTAAGGAATTTCATGTCGAAGGCAGCGTTATGTATGACCAATTTCGCGTCGCCGACAAAATCCAGGAATGAACCGCCGATTTCAGCAAACTTAGGTTTACCTTGGAGAAATTCGTCACCTAGACCGTGCACCTCGAATGCGTCTTGGGGCATTGATCGTTCAGGATTAATGTATTGGTGATAGATTGTTCCGGTGGGGACATGATTGTTGAGCTCAATCGCACCAATCTCTACAATGCGGTCTCCTGCCTCGGGGTCAAAACCAGTCGTTTCTGTATCCAGGACAACCTCACGCATTTTTGATCATAACTTTGACTTCTGAAATGATCTCAGCCACCTGTCGACGCACATTATCCAACATTCCGGTCTGAATAACAAAATTGGCCCGCGCACATTTTTCAGCATCAGGTATCTGTTTTTCCCGAATCTGAACAAACTGATCATAGGTCATGGTTCCACGGTCCAAAACACGCTTTTCCTGGATCTCGGGGTCCACTGACACGACAGCAACAGCATCCATAGACCTGTGCCCATCGGTTTCAAAGAGCAGAGGGATGTCAAAGACGATGATGTCGGCATCTGACGCGCGAATAAATTCTATCCGATCCTGGGCAACTAGAGGATGAACGATTGCCTCGATCCGAGTCAAGGCTGATGTATCATAGGAAATAATGGATTTAAGCATGACACGGGAAACTGTACCATTCACCACAGCTTGGGGGAAGGTCAAGCCTATGGGTTCTACGGCGCTACCACCCGGCCCATAAAGTCGGTGCACAGCAGCATCCGCATCCCAAACCGCACAGCCAAGCTCGGCGAACATTTGTGCCGTCGTGGTTTTGCCCATGCCAATTGACCCGGTCAAACCAAGTTTAAATGTCATCGCAGCACCGCTGCCCGAGTCGCAGCATCCACATCCGGTTTATGCCCAAACCACCGCTCAAATCCCGGTACCGCCTGATGCAACAGCATCCCCAACCCATCAACCACGGTGCATCCAGTTTCTTCACCCACTTGCAACAACCGGGTTTTTAGCGGTGCATAGACTAGGTCGGTGACCACCGTATCCGATGACAGACCGTCTAGTGGCACGCGCAGCTCTGGCTTGCCCACCATCCCAAGCGATGTGGCGTTCACGACCAGAGCCGCACCATCCAGAATATTACCGGCCTGTACCCAATCGGTCACGGTGACCCGTTGGCCAAAATCCCGCTGTAGATTTTCTGATCGCGACCGAGTACGATTGGTCAACCGGATTTCGGGAACACCCGCATCAATCAAGGTTGACACAACGGCCCTAGCCGCACCTCCGGCACCAAAAACAACCGCCGGTCCTGCGGCGGCATCCCAGCAAGGCGCACCTTGCTGCAGATTTACCAAAAGGCCATACCCATCGGTATTGTCGGCCAACACGTTGCCGTCAGGCAAAAAAATCAACGTATTTGCGGCACCTATCAAAGTGGCTCGATCAGTGATCTGATTAGCCAGGGACATCACGGCTTCCTTATGCGGAACAGTAACATTAACCCCTAAAAAACCCAGCTTTGGCAACATTTGGATTGCCCCGGCCAGATCAGCCTGCGCAATATCCATAGGGATATAATGACCCTGAATTCCACAGGTGTCCAGCCAATGACGGTGCAGTTGTGGCGACCTGGAATGGGAAACAGGCGACCCGATGACCCCTGCCAGTGGTATGCGCGTGTCAGTCATAGCTCATTACTCCCCACACTACACGAGAACAGCCGAACGCCTCTCCTTCTTCGAGAATATCACTAGATGAGCCCATGCAACTGCTCTTTATCTCGACCAAGACATCCGCAATGGCCCGGGGCCATTCCGCTTCCGTCAAAAGCACGGCTTTACCCAGATATTGAAACCAATCCCCAAGGTTAAGGGGTATTATAGTCATGTGAATAACCAGATGAGCAACAGGGAAATCTGCCGCAAGCTTACCATAGCTCACCGTGCTTGTATAGATTCCCCTACGTGTAAAGGATAATTTTTATTCTGTAGCTAAGTCATCTTGAGTGAAATTATACGTACGTTACCCACAGCTCTATAAATAAGACTAGCCTTAGCAAGGTGCTAAAATTTATAGAAATTTTGCCGCTCCTAGGATTAAATAGAGGATTAATTCATAGCATCAGACCTTGTGGAAAATATTGTGCAAAACAAAATAATCCACATGAGAACAGCATACCTACAAAAACACCATTTTAAATCTGTTTTATGCTTGGTATGGATAAGAACTTTTCCTATATGATAATGCAATGACCGATCTCCTTATTCAGTTATATCCCTGGACCAAGGCATTTCACATTATGGCTGTAATCTGTTGGATGGCAGGTTTGTTCTACCTACCCCGCCTGTTCGTTTATCACAGCGAACAAGCACAAGGCATGGAAAGTACGGAACAAATATTTGAAATGATGGAGCAAAAGCTGCTCCACTTCATTATGAACCCGGCTATGATAGCTACCTGGATTTTAGGGCTGGTCATGACCTTTACACCGACCATTGTCAATTGGTCAGCTACCTGGCCCTGGGTAAAGCTGATCGGAATCCTAGGTATGACCTGGTTTCATTACTGGCTTGCCCAAAGACGTAAGGTATTCTTAGCTGGAAAAAATACAATGACAGGATACCAATTGCGGGTTCTAAATGAGGTTCCAACACTACTCATGACCCTAATCGTGCTATCCGTAGTCATAAAGTTCTAATCAGGACTTGACATAGGGTCCTACAAAGTACAGATTTCCCATCTGAACCTGCGCACCCATTCGGACGCGCTACCCTCCTC
Source organism: Paracoccaceae bacterium (assembly GCA_014623385.1). Taxonomy (GTDB): domain Bacteria; phylum Pseudomonadota; class Alphaproteobacteria; order Rhodobacterales; family Rhodobacteraceae; genus JACOMT01. The sequence continues at coordinate 22,978 of JACOMT010000004.1, read as the reverse complement.
ACAGATCTGATACAGTGCTTACTTTGGCGCGTAGTATGGGCTTTTTAATGAAAAAACAGTCTCTTAGTTTCTCTGACCTTAAGGCGCATAACCTCAAGGACCTTTTAGCAATAGCTGGGGACCTTGAGATCGAAAATGCATCCAGTATGCGCAAAGGAGAAATAATGTTTCAAATTCTTCGCGAGCGTGCGGACGAAGGATGGGAAATTTCCGGAGACGGCGTTTTGGAAGTAATGCAGGACGGGTTTGGATTTCTGCGATCAGCAGAGGCGAACTATCTGCCAGGACCAGACGACATCTATGTTTCGCCTGAGATGATACGTCAGCATTCGTTACGAATTGGTGACACAATCAAAGGCCTCATTGAAGCACCAAATGAAAGTGAAACCTATTTTTCATTAAAAAATGTGGAACAAATAAACTTTGAAAATCCAAAAAAAGCCAGGTACAAAGTGGCATTTGATAATCTCATCCCTCTTTATCCGGATGAGCGTTTGCGTATGGAAACGAACGATTCAACAGCACGGGATCGGTCGGCACGAATCATTGATCTGGTATCCCCCACTGGCAAAGGTCAACGGTCGCTAATTGTAGCCCCACCACGGACCGGCAAGACGGTTTTGCTACAGAACATTGCCAATTCCATCGAAAAAAACCATCCAGAGTGCTATCTAATCGTACTGCTGATTGATGAACGTCCTGAAGAGGTGACTGACATGCAACGTAGCGTGAAGGGGGAAGTAGTGTCGTCTACCTTTGATGAACCGGCTACACGCCACGTGGCTGTGTCACAAATGGTAATCGAAAAAGCTAAGCGGCTGGTCGAACATAAACGGGATGTTGTTATCCTGCTCGATTCAATAACAAGACTCGGCCGTGCTTTTAACACTGTACTGCCGTCTTCGGGAAAAGTTCTGACTGGCGGTGTGGATGCAAATGCATTGCAACGACCTAAAAGATTCTTTGGTGCGGCACGGAATATAGAAGAAGGTGGATCGCTTACCATCGTTGCGACAGCCCTGATCGAAACAGGTAGCCGGATGGACGAGGTAATCTTTGAGGAATTCAAAGGCACTGGCAACTCAGAAATTGTGCTGGACCGTAAAATTGCGGACAAACGCGTATTCCCTGCAATCGACATCCTGAAATCGGGTACCCGGAAAGAGGATCTGTTGGTCAACAAGACTGATCTGGCGAAAACATTCATCCTACGCCGCATTCTGAACCCCATGGGTACTACAGATGCAATTGAGTTTCTGATTTCAAAACTTAAGCAAACAAAGACAAATGCTGAATTCTTTGATTCGATGAATACTTAACGAAAACACGACTTTACCTATGGAAACAATTTTTGCCCTGGCAAGTGGCCCGGGAAAGTCAGGCATTGCCGTTATCAGGATATCCGGGATGCGCGCATTCCCGGCAGCGGAAATGCTGGGTGCAAAGCCGTCATCAAACCGTCAGCACAGGCTTTGTATTTTGCACAACCAAGATGGAGAGGTTTTAGACCAAGCCCTAGTTTTAGGATTTCCCGCCCCGGGCAGTTTCACAGGCGAGGATGTGGTCGAACTACAGCTCCATGGCAGTCCAGCTATTGTTCATTCCGTGATGGCAGAGCTCAGTCAACTTTATGGTTTACGTCAGGCAGAGCCGGGAGAATTTACCCGACGCGCATTAGAAAACAGCAAGATGAACCTGGCACAGGTCGAAGGTCTAGCTGATTTGATCGACGCCGAGACAGAGGGACAACGAATCCAAGCACAACGTGTATTCGCTGGCCAACTAGGGGACAAGGTTGATCGCTGGCGCGACCGATTATTGCGGTCCTCTGCATTGATTGAAGCAATGATAGATTTCGCTGATGAGGACATTCCATTCAGTGTCTCGCGCGAGGTGGAAAATCTATTGATAGACGTGCGGACCGAGCTGCAGCAGGAAACTGATGGTGTTAACATCGCCGAACGGATCCGGGATGGATTTGAAGTTGCAATTGTTGGGAAACCAAATGTAGGGAAATCCACCCTATTGAACGCTTTGACGGGTCGTCAAGCGGCGCTGACTTCGGATATGGTGGGGACGACTCGTGATGTGATTGAAGTTCGGATGGATCTGGCTGGGCTGCCGGTAACTTTACTGGATACTGCGGGTATTCGCGAAACCTCGGATATGGTCGAAGAACTGGGCATATCGGCTACACGGAAACGCGCTGCAACGGCAGATTTACGGGTGTTCTTGGTGGATCAGGACGGGCCACCAATGGATGTGGAACCAAAAGACGATGACATAATTGTCCGGGGAAAGGCGGATATAGAGACCGATGAAAAAGATAATGTGTCGGGTGTTACAGGGCAGGGCATAGACCGATTGATAGCACAGATTGGAGATGTTTTATCGCAGCGTGCAGCCGGGGCCGGTACAGCAATCCGTCGGCGTCACGCGGATGCAATGCGATGCGCAATCACATCATTGGACAATGCCCTTGCGATTTTGTCTACCAGCCCTGACCAGTATGACATAACAGCCGAAGAAATTCGGGCGGCAATTCGAGCATTAGAAACAATTGTGGGACGTATCGAGGTAGAGGATATATTTGACGAGATTTTCTCCCGGTTCTGCATTGGCAAGTGAGGTATGTTTCACGTGAAACAAATGGACTTTGACATCATCGTCATAGGTGGTGGACATGCAGGTGCCGAATCTGCTCAAGCCGCTGCGCGTATGGGCACAAAGACCGCATTGATCACGTTACGCCGTGATAGCATTGGCGTGATGTCCTGTAACCCGGCTATTGGCGGTCTCGGTAAAGGTCATTTGGTGCGCGAAATTGATGCACTGGATGGCGTGATGGGCCGCGTTGCGGATAAGGCCGGTATCCAGTTTCGCCTGTTGAACCGACGCAAAGGCCCGGCTGTTCAGGGTCCCCGAACGCAGGTTGATCGTGGACTATACCGCCAGAAAATGCTGGCTGAGACAAAAGCACAACCAAACCTGACGATTATTGAAGGCGAAGTCACCGATTTTATCATGCAAGGTGCTAGTGTCGCAGGTGTATCCTTGGCAGATGGGTCACCAATTTCGGCCAAGGCAGTGATCTTAACCATCGGTACCTTTCTGCGAGGTGTTATTCGTATCGGTGATATATCTCTTCCTGGCGGGCGGATTGGAGATAGGCCCTCGGTTAAATTAGCAGAACGAATGGATGCGTTTGGCCTGCCTTTGGGACGCCTAAAAACCGGAACTCCCCCGCGCCTAAGCGGGAAGACGATCAACTGGGACATTTTGGATATGCAGCCGGGGGATAATGATCCGACGTTTTTTTCCTTTCTGTCCAATAGCATATCGGCACCGCAAATCTGTTGCGGAATCACCCATACAAATCCGGAAACACATCATATTATTTTTGACAATCTGGCGCGCTCTGCTACATATGGTGGCCATATTGAGAGCATCGGCCCCCGCTATTGCCCTTCAATTGAAGATAAAATTGTCCGCTTCACAGATAAGAGCTCGCATCAAGTCTTTCTGGAACCCGAGGGTATCAATGACCACACCGTATATCCCAATGGGATATCTACCTCTCTGCCGAGAGATGTGCAAGAGGCATATGTGCATTCGATCCGTGGTCTTGAACAGGCTGTTATCCTGCAGCCTGGCTATGCCATAGAATATGACTATGTCGATCCCCGCACGTTGAATAGCCATCTCCGGTTAAAGGATATCGAAGGGTTATATCTCGCCGGCCAAATAAATGGGACGACAGGATATGAAGAGGCGGCAGCCCAAGGCATCGTGGCTGGGTTGAATGCAGCCTTGATGGTCCAAGGCAGAGATGCAGTACAATTCAGCCGCTCCAACAGCTATATAGGAGTCATGATTGATGATCTGATAACCCGTGGTGTGACCGAGCCGTATCGTATGTTCACCTCTCGTGCCGAGTTTCGGCTCTCATTGCGGGCAGATAATGCCGATCAACGATTGACGCCGATTGGTTTGGCCGTGGGATGTGTAGGGGAAAAGCGGAAAAAAGTGTTTGGTGACAAGATGGAACGCCTAGATCAAGCGCGCACTTTTTTGACTGATTGCCACTATTCGCCGAACGAGCTGAATCAGCAGGGTGTTGCCGTGAACAATGACGGTAAAAAGCGCACACTATTTGATGTGTTGGCCTTTCCAACCGTGTCGTTTGACGATATGCGTCCCATCGATAGTCGGCTTGATGGCGTTGATCCGGAGTGTAGCCGCCAGTTAAAGCGTGATGCGGTGTACGCAAACTATATCAAACGTCAGAAAAGTGATGTAGATATGCTGCGGCGCGAGGAGAGCACACGGATTCCAGAGAATTATGATTTCAAAAGCATTGATGGTCTATCGTCCGAGTTAAAACAAAAACTTTCATTAATGCGCCCGGAAACTTTGGCACAGGCACGGAATGTGGACGGGATGACACCTGCTGCACTGGCCTTATTGCTGGCACGGTTTCGTCGCATTACGCACTGTTCCGCATGAGTGATGTCAGTGCGATGACCTTGAATGTTTCACGTGAAACATTCAAAAGACTGGATCAGTTTACCCAATTACTGAAAAAGTGGAATAGTCGAATCAATCTGGTATCCCGCAACACCATATCCAACTTCTGGACACGCCATATCATGGATTCATTACAGGTTTACCGAGCGGGCAAACCCGGGCAAAATTGGGTAGATTTGGGCAGCGGCGGCGGTCTACCCGGCCTTGTTGTTGCAATTGCGGCACTGGACGACAATCCGGCAATGCAAACCCACTTGGTCGAAAGTGATCAGCGGAAATGTGCCTTCCTGCACACGGTTATTCGCGAACTTTCACTGAATGCCATAGTCCATACTGGACGGATTGAGGTGATTGACCCCTTGAATGCCGATGTTCTGTCCGCCCGCGCCCTAGCACCTTTGCCGATGCTGTTAAAATTTTCGATGCGCCATCTGGCACAGAATGGGCTGGCTGTCTTTCCAAAGGGTGAATCCTGGCAAATAGAGATGAATAACGTTCGCAATGCATGGAGATTCGATTGCGAAACGATTAAAAGTGAAATTGAACCACGAGCAGTTGTTCTAAAAATCAGGAGAGTTTCACGTGTCTGATTTATCCCGCCTCGCAGGTCCCCGTATCATCGCTGTTGCCAATCAAAAAGGTGGCGTTGGTAAAACCACCACTGCCATCAATCTGGCTGCGGCACTAGCAGAGTTGGAATTCAAAGTTCTGATTGTCGACCTTGATCCCCAAGGCAACGCCTCAACCGGGCTGGGCATTGAATCCAGTGACCGCGATTTTACTACCTATGAGCTGATCGTCGATGATGCGCCCTTGGCGGATGTGATCCAGGCTACAGATATTCAGGGGCTATCGATTCTACCATCAACGGTGAATCTCAGCTCGGCGGATATTGAGCTGATATCAAATAAGAAGCGCAGCTTTCTTTTGCACAATGCTTTAAGGCGGACAGAAGTAAACACATTTTCCTGGAATTACATTCTGATCGATTGTCCTCCATCGCTAAACCTGTTGACCGTAAATGCCATGGTCGCCGCGCATTCTGTTCTGGTTCCGCTGCAAAGTGAGTTCTTTGCATTGGAAGGCTTGTCACAATTGATGCTGACTATTCGAGACATTCGGCAGACAGCCAATCCAGGCCTGCGGATCGAGGGTGTCCTGCTAACCATGTTTGATCGGCGCAACAACTTGGCTCAACAGGTCGAACAGGACGCGCGAGACAATCTAGGTGGTCTTGTATTTGAAACGATGATTCCCCGCAACGTACGGGTGAGCGAGGCACCGTCCTATGCGCAACCGGTGCTGAGCTATGACACACATTCCCAAGGTGCCAACTCCTATAGAGACCTAGCACGGGAATTGGTGTACAATAACAACCGTGTGGCAGCATAAGGTAAAATAGCAGATATGAGCGCAAAAAAATTAAAATCTGGGGGATTGGGCCGTGGTTTATCTGCCTTGATGGCCGATGTCGCTACGGATTCTGTTGGCCTGGATGCAACAGAATCCCGCACTCCTGATATGCAGGTACCAATTGAAATGGTTTTCCCCAACCCGGGTCAACCGCGCCGCCATTTTTCTGAGGAGGATCTGGCCGAGCTGACGGCTTCGATCCGGGAAAAAGGTGTATTACAACCGTTGATCGTGCGCCCTAAGGGCGGTAATGGGTATGAAATTGTTGCGGGTGAACGGCGATGGCGTGCCGCACAGCGGGGAAATCTGCATAAACTACCGGTCCTGATACGGGATTATACAGATACAGAAGTGTTGGAAGTTTCGATAATCGAAAACATTCAGCGCGTGGGCTTGAATGCTGTGGAAGAGGCGACAGGTTATCGCCAACTGATGGATCGGTTTGGCCATACCCAAGAACAACTGGCAGAAGCATTGGGCAAGAGCCGTAGTCACATCGCGAATCTTCTGCGCCTTCTAACGCTACCTGATGACATATTGCAATTGCTGCGGGACGGCGTGCTGACCGCCGGACATGCCCGTGCCTTGATAAAACAGGAAAATCCATCCCAGCTTGCCCGCGAGATTATGACAAAAGGTCTGTCCGTGCGCGCGACCGAAGCACTAGTCAAAAAGGCAACGCAGCCAACCAGATCGCGCCCAAGAAAGCAGGTTGTGGAAAAGGACTCAGATACTAAAGCGTTAGAGGGCGATTTGTCTGCCAATGTCGGAATGCCCGTCAGCCTTAGCCACAAACCAGGGCAGGAAGTCGGGGAATTGGTAATCAAATACAAATCGCTGGACGAGCTCGACACATTATGCCGATTGTTGGGCGGTGTCTAATCTATCAGATAGGCACGCAAAATGCCGTTTAGCACCGCATGACCTGCAGGCGTTGCGCGCAATGTCCCGTTTTGCATTTGAACAAGACCCAAATCTGACAGTTCTTCAGTTGTGTCAATGGATAATGGTCGACCGGCCAGCCGGGTGAATCGCTTTGTATCAATCCCCTTGACTAGGCGCAGTCCCATCATCAAAAATTCCTCGGCTTGCTCTTGCCGGGACAAGGGCGTGCGTGAGGCCTCACCAGAACCGCGTTTCACATCCGCCAACCAGGCATCTGGCTCCAGCTGTGTTTCAGTAGCGTATCTTTGACCGTCCAAGGTGACACGGCCATGGGCACCCGGACCAATCCCCAAATAGTCACCACAGCGCCAATAGATTTGATTGTGCCGCGATTCGCCGCCGGAAATCGCATGATTAGAGACTTCATAAGCTGCGTATCCCGCAGAGTCACAAATATCTCGCGTCAGCTGATACATTTCAGCAGCGGCATGGTCGTCCGGCAAATCCCGCAACTTTCCAGCACGATACCGGTCACCAAAGGCAGTGCCATCCTCAATCGTCAGTTGGTACAACGACAGGTGATCCACTGCCATCGATAGCGCCTGTTCCAACTCTGCCGCCCAAGCGCGGGGCGTCTGGCCTTGGCGAGCATATATCAGATCGAAACTAACCCGGTCAAAACAGGATTGCGCGATACCAAAGGCCGCGATGGCTTCTTCAGCCGAATGCAACCGGCCCAGCCGACGCAAATCGGCATTACTGAATGCCTGAACCCCCATCGACACACGGTTGACCCCCGCATCGCGGTATCCGGCAAAGCGCCCCGCCTCAACTGAACCTGGATTGGCCTCTAACGTGATTTCGATCTCATTCGTCACCGGCCATAGTCTCTGAACCCGAGACAGGATTGTCCCCACGGTATCAGGATACATGAGGCTCGGTGTCCCGCCACCAAAAAAAACCGTGTTCAGAACGCGGTCGCTAGTTTCAATCGCCACACGATCCAATTCCCGGATATAGGCACTAATCCAAACCGATTGATCAATCCCGCCGACCACATGACTGTTGAAGTCACAGTAGGGGCATTTTGCCTGACAAAACGGCCAATGAATATACAGGCCAAAATTGCCGACCTGCCAATCGTCAGGCAAAACACCTGGCCAACAGCCTGGCCACAGCATCCGCCCGGTGGCTAATCTTGTTTTTGTCCCAGCGTTCCATTTCACCAAAGGTTATATCATACCCTTGCGGGACAAAGATCGGATCATAACCATGCCCTTTATCGCCCCGTATGGGCCAGGTCAGATGTCCCTCAACACGACCTGGAAACACCTCGTCATGACCATCCGGCCAGGCAAGTACCAAAGTACAGCAAAACCGCGCCATTCTCGGGTGCGAGGCATTCAACGCTTCCAGCGCTTTATGTGTGCGGGTCATCGCCATGACAAAATCGCGACCGTCAAGAGCCTCTGCCCAATCGGCTGTGTGGACACCGGGTGCACCGTTTAGCGCGTCAATTTCGATACCTGAATCATCTGCCAGTGCTGGCAACCCAGTGGCCTGCGCGGCGGTATGGGCTTTGAGCCGGGCATTGCCGATAAAGGTGTCCGCGGTCTCCTGCGGCGTGGCCAGATTGTGGTCCGCTGCACCCGTTACCGTAATGCCACGAGGTTGCAGCAGATTTTGGGTCTCTTCCAGCTTTCCGGTATTATGCGTTGCCATCAACAACGTTGTGCCGGTGAATTTGCGCGTCATGATGTCGCTTGGTTTTGTGCGGCGGCCAAGTTTGATATCCCCTGTTCCGCCAGATCTATCAATTGGTTGATCTGAGCACGGGTGAATGTAGCCCCTTCGGCAGATATCTGAACCTCAATCAACCGGCCCGAGCCGGTCATCACAAAATTGCCGTCAACACACGCCTCGCTGTCTTCGGCATAGTCCAGATCCAATACGACCTGGCCCGCGTAAATCCCGCAGCTGATTGCTGAAACAGGGTCTGACAAGGGGTCACTGATCACATTATCCGTTTTCATTAACTTGTTCACGGCCTGGCGCAACGCAACCCACCCACCGGTGATCGATGCACAGCGCGTACCGCCATCGGCCTGTAGCACATCGCAATCCACCGTGATCTGGCGTTCGCCTAATGCGGCCCGGTCCAATCCGGCCCGCAAGGAACGGCCTATAAGACGCTGGATTTCAACCGTCCGCCCCCCTTGTTTACCCGTCGCTGCCTCGCGCCGCATACGCGATGTGGTGGACCGGGGGAGCATACCGTACTCAGCTGTGATCCAACCTAGACCCGATCCTTTGATAAAGGGTGGTATGCGGTCCTCGATCGTTGCAGTACACAACACATGCGTGTCGCCTATTTTGATCAGACAGGACCCCTCGGCATGTTTGGTGATATCTGTTTCGATAGAAACAGGACGCATTTCGCTTAATTGTCTTCCCGACGGGCGCATGTTTTTTCCTCTTATGGACGATCCTTGGATACCGTTGACCACACGCCAAGCGCAACCCTGATTGACCCGGTTGAACGGCAGTCTTTAATAGCAACTCAAAAACGGACCAGCTCGGATGCAAAATGACACAAAAATGTTGGAAGAGATGAACGACCGATCACGTGAAGTGTTCCGGCGCGTTGTCGAATCATATCTGGAATCCGGGGACCCGGTAGGCAGCCGGACCCTGACCCGTAGCTTAAGCGAAAATGTCAGTGCCGCGACCATTCGCAATGTTATGCAAGATCTGGAATATATTGGACTGCTGGATAGCCCCCATGCGAGCGCCGGGCGTGTTCCCACACAACAGGGTTTGCGTCTGTTCGTCGACGGTTTTTTAGAGGTTGGCGAATTGAACAATGCAGACCGAGCGAAACTGGATGCGACGGTTGGCCAAAAAGCACCGGATGTAGGCGGGTTGTTTGACAAGAT
>JACOMT010000004.1:9947-13211 GCA_014623385.1 Paracoccaceae bacterium | reverse complement strand
TTGACAAGATCGGCTCGGCCTTGTCCGGTGTCACCCAAAACGCTTCGCTGGTCCTGATGCCCAAGCATGAGGCCGAAATAAAGCACATTGAATTTGTGTCTCTGGCCTGTACCCGCGCCCTGGTTGTTCTGGTGTTTTCAGATGGTCATGTGGAAAACCGCCTGTTTACCCCGCCGCCCGGGTACACACCTAGTTCGATGCGTGAGGCGGCCAATTTCCTGAATTCGTTGATCGAAGATCAAACCATTAATGCTGTGCGCCAGTCGATTACGACACAGGTTGAACTGCGCAAACAAGAGATTGATATCTTGGCCCGGGACATGGTGGAAAGCGGTTTGGCGGTTTGGGATGATCAGGATGAGGGTGCGGAACGGCTGATCGTGCGCGGGCGTGCGAATCTACTGGCCGACAATGACAAACTGGACCGCATCCGCATCCTGTTTGACGATCTGGAACGCAAGCGGGATATTGTCGAGTTTCTGGACCTGACCGAACAGGGCGACGGGGTACGCATTTTTATCGGATCTGAGAATAAAATTTTCTCGCTCTCGGGTTCCTCTTTGGTCGTGTCTCCTTATATGAACGCGGAGCGAAAGATAATTGGCGCAATTGGGGTCATCGGCCCTACGCGCCTGAATTACGGTCGAATCGTGCCCATTGTCGACTATACCGCACAGCTTGTCGGTAAGTTGATTTCTGATCGAAGCTAGAGGTGAAACATGACAGAGCCGAAAAACGATGATGTCTTGGACGACATTACCGAAGTTGAGGATCCGGCCAAAGCCTTGGCAGACAAATCGCCTTCTGAAGAGCAGATCGACGATTTGGCAGAATATGGCGAAGAGGACAGCGAGCTAGATGTCCTGCGGGCCGAACGGGACCATCTGAAAGATAGGTTTATGCGCACCTTGGCAGATGCGGAAAACGCGCGCAAGCGCTCCGCAAAAGAGCGGCGCGAGGCAGAACAATACGGCGGGTCAAAGCTGGCCTATGACATGCTACCGGTCTATGATAACATGAAACGTGCGCTTGAAGCAGCCGAGGCGACGCCCGATAGCGGTACCGCGCTGATCGAAGGGGTGGAATTGACGATGCGCGAATTACTGAAAGTGTTCACCAAGCACGGAATCGAACGTATCGCACCCGAAATTGGCGACCAGTTCGACCCCAAGCTGCACCAGGCAATGTTCGAAGACCCGATGCCCGACACGGTTGCGGGCGAGATTATTCAGGTGGCAGCTGAAGGGTTTTTGCTACATGAACGATTGCTGCGCCCGGCGCAGGTCGGTGTGTCCTCGATGCCTGCCGAAGCACCTGCCGATTAAGCCGTTAAACGATTTGCAAAGGTGGTCAGGTTTTGGCCGCCTTTTTTAATTCGTAGATCAGGTTCAACGCTGCCTTGGGTGTCAGATCATCTGGCTGTACAGTGTCCAACAAGGCCAAAACAGGGGATATTGGCACCGGTGTGGGTTCGGGTTCCTGTGCTGCAACAGAAAAAAGTGGCAGATCATCAATCATGGCCCTGACCGAGGCGCGCGCCCCGTGATGTCCCTGTTCCAGCTGTTCCAAAACCGCGCGCGCACGTATAATCACCGATTTCGGCAGCCCGGCCAACTGTGCCACCTGTACGCCATAGGACCGGTCGGCCGCACCTCTATAAACCTCGTGCAGAAACACAATCTCACCTTCCCATTCCTTGACCGATACGGTGACGTTTTCGATGCCAGACAGTTTTGCGGCCAGGCTGGTCATTTCGTGGTAATGCGTGGCGAACAATCCACGGGTTCGATTCACCTCGTGCAGATGTTCTAATGTCGCCCAGGCTATTGACAAACCGTCATAAGTTGCGGTGCCGCGCCCGATTTCATCCAGTATCACCAGCGCCCGGTCATCCGCCTGATTCAGGATTGCAGCCGTTTCAACCATCTCCACCATAAAGGTGGAACGCCCCCGCGCCAGATCATCGGATGCGCCAACCCGGCTGAACAACTGGCTGACCAGACCGATATGGACGGCGTCTGCAGGCACGAAACTGCCCATTTGCGCCAACAGCACGATCAGCGCGTTTTGGCGCAAAAAGGTCGATTTCCCTGCCATATTCGGGCCGGTCAGCAACCAGATAGCCGCGCCGGTGTCGGCAGACAGATCGCAATCGTTGGCTACAAAGGGACCGGCACCCTGATCCCGCAACGCAATTTCCACCACCGGGTGCCGTCCGCCCGTAATCGCAAAGGCACGGCTATGGTCGACCTTTGGTCGGGTCCATCGCTCCTCGTGCGCAAGGGTGGCTAGTGCTGCGGACACATCCAGCTCTGACAACGCGCGTGCAGCCGCGCCAACGGGTCCGGCCTGGGCTAAAATAGCGGCACGCAGCTCTTCATAGATCCTTTTTTCAATCTCAATTGCTCGGTTTCCCGCGTTCAGAATGCGGGTTTCAAGGTCAGAGAGTTCAGTAGTTGTGAATCGTACCTGGTTGGCGGTGGTCTGGCGGTGAATAAAGGTTTCCGACAGGGGCGACGATAGCATCTTGTCCGCATGAGTCACGGTGGTTTCAACGAAATAGCCCAGAACATTGTTGTGTTTGATTTTCAGCACCGAAATGCCCGTCAGATTGCCGTAGGTCTTTTGCAGCCCACCGATCATGCCGCGCCCATCGTTGCACAATTGGTGTACTTCATCCAATTCAGTATCAAATCCCGGTGCCACAAACCCCCCGTCACGCACCAACAGCGGGGGTTCTGCAATCAAGGCTTGATCTAACAGGTTCAAAAGCGCACCAAACCCGATCAGGGACTGCCCTGACCGTCTAATCAGATCGGGCGTGTCCTGATCCTTTAGCAAGGATGTGATTGTTATCGCCTGGCCCAGCGCATTGCGGATCGCGGCCAGATCGCGGGGGCCGCCCCGTTCCAACGATAGTCGGGACAGGGCCCGGTCAATATCTGGCGTTTTGCGTAACGAATCGCGTAATTTTTCACAAACGGGGCCGTTTTCATGCCAAAAAGTCACGCTGTCCAACCGGGCATGGATGTCGTCCAAATGCCGCGACGGGCTAGATACCCGCAGTTCCAGCAATCTGGCACCACCAGAGGTGACGGTTCGGTCCAGTGCCGCCAACAGTGACCCGGCGCGCCCACCGCTGAGCGCGTGCGTCAATTCCAGGTTCCGGCGCGTGGCCGCATCAATCTGCATGATACGGTTTTCAAATTCGACCTGTGGCGGGCGTAACAGAGGCAGCTTGCCCTTTTGCGTGATGGAGAGGTA
>JACOMT010000004.1:1137-9729 GCA_014623385.1 Paracoccaceae bacterium | reverse complement strand
GGCCCAGGCAAGGGCTGCACTGCCCCGCACTACAACACACCAAGCGGCCAGAAAATTGTGGCATCGCGCTTCAAGCAAGGCATCCTCAGTCAAGGTACCGGGGGTTATCAAACGGGTCACATCCCGCTTTACAACCGATTTAGAGCCTCGTTTTTTCGATTCTGTCGGCGTTTCCATCTGTTCGCCCACAGCCACCCGAAATCCTTTTCGGATCAAGGTTAACAAATAGCCTTCGGCGGAATGCGCAGGCACGCCGCACATCGGAATATCCACACCGTCATACTTGCCCCTTTTTGTCAGAGCGATGTCCAATGCCTCGGCTGCGGCGACGGCATCGTCAAAAAACATCTCGTAAAAGTCGCCCATCCGGTAAAACAGCAAGGCATCCGGGTGACTTTTCTTGATCTCAAGATATTGCGCCATCATTGGCGTGACTGCGTCCAATTTAAGCCCCTGATTTCTCCTGGTTGGCGCATACCGTACTGGTCCCAGACAGTGCGCAAAAGCCGAAAACGCCCTGGCAGTTATGACCGGGTGCCTCTCTGTGATTTCTGTTCAAACGGTTTGCCAATGTAAATTTGATTAATGGTGCACTGGATATCAAAGACCTGGATTAATTTTGCCCTCCTGTGCGTTTGATGGGAAGACACCCGAATGTTTCATCATCGACCGGCGGATAGACATTTCGGTCGTTCATGGCGACCAGCATGGGAGGGTGGTGGTTTGCACGACGGGTCCTGATCAACGCGCTGAATCTCTCTGACAAGAACATCAAAGGCACCGGGATTGTGCTAAACGGTGTCGATACCGCCTGTATGGTGCTTTTGAAATCCATGGGTGCGCGGGACGAAAGGCGTGTTTCAGCAAGGCCAGACCAAGATGTTAACCCATTGAAAATCCATCCACGTGGTCAAAACGGATATGCGCACCCTTAATGAGGCGATGAACGATGCGAATGTGTTTTTTGGTGTCAGCGTCAAAGCGCGACAACCCAGGACTTGGTAGCCAATATGGCTGACAATCCGATCATTTATGCCACGGTCAATCCTGACATTGAAATCACGCCTGAGGTTCGGATGGATGCCATCGTTGCCACAGGGCACCGCGGCTACTCCAATCAGGTGAACAACATTTGCCACCCTGCTGTATAGGGGGCGGAACGTTCTGATTTTGAATATCTTGGTACATGAATCGCTCGAGCTCAAAGCAATTGCAACAATATTTGAGCATTCCGTCACTATGGCCCGGCATATGGGGCTGGATTCGTGTGTCGCTTTTGTCCGCTATTCGACCTGTGGCGTTCCGCCCAAACAGATACAATCGCAATATCCGCGTTTTCGCGTCTGTTGGGGCCTGTGAATACTCTCATCATCCCGACACGGCATGTGTCCAGCATGTCCGTCAAACTGACGCAGGAACCGGGTGGGGCTAAGGTGCTCGAGCCGGTCCTGACCTGGGTGGCTGCGTAAATTCAGATCTATGCGACGGTGGTGTTAGACAATACCATTTTGAACATGGTATCTCTTGCCGCATACAAGATCGGATAGCTTATGGCCATTTGGAACCTCGGAGCGATCAATGCCGACCTGGTTTACCAGGTGCTGCGTCTACCGATGGCGGGGGAAACTGTGGGTACGTCGGAATATGCACGGTATTTGGGCGGTAAAGGCGCGAATATATCAGTCGCTGCAGTTCGTGCTGCGGCACAGGTTCGGCATATCGGTGCGGTCGGTCCCGATGGCACTTGGGCGATCAACAGGTTGCGGGAATATGGCGTCGACACCCGGTTCATCGAAACGGTCGCGACCCCCACGGGACATGCGATGATTGCGGTGGATGCGGATGCAGAAAATCAGATCATAATTTACTCTGGGGCAAATAGACAGATTTCCGAGGATCTGATCAGGCGCGCCCTGTCTGAGGCGCAAGCAGGCGATATTCTGGTGATGCAAAACGAAACCAATGCCCAAAACTATGCCGCGGGAATTGGTCGGCAAATAGGGCTGACAGTGTGTTATGCTGCGGCACCCTTTGACGCGGATGCGCTCCAGGCCGTTTTGCCCCATCTGGATTTTCTGATCCTGAACGCGGTCGAGGCGCAACAACTGCAGAACGCGACAGGTCTGACCGCGCGTGACCTGGCGGTAAACGATGTCATCGTCACCCAGGGTGCTGATGGTTGTATTTGGTATAACAATCGCACCGCAACTGATCACCGCTTTGCTGCATTTCCGGTCACCCCGCTCGACACCACCGGGGCAGGAGACACCTTTACCGGTTATGTCTTGGCTGGGTTTGATCGTGGAACGCCGATGGCGCAAACCATTCAGTACGCGACGCGCGCAGCGGCGATTATGGTCACGCGCCATGGCACCGCCGATGTAATTCCGGACCTCAACGATGTCCAGAACGCCCAGTTGGATTAACCACCAACAAAGAGCACACCACCCCCCACGGCTGGTATACCCCGTTTGTCCCAACCACAGCCCGTCACGCTACAAAATTTACAGGGATTCGGACACGATAGGGCTCGATTGCAGACCGGGACCTGATCCGTAAGACATTCGTAGAATGAACCGTCCTGCCTCATAATGGCTGCCGCCATGCGCCATTTTGATTTATCTGTCGGGTATTCGACGACTCCACCCATGAGTTCCGAAACCGCGTCGGTGACGCCCGGTATCTGTCCGCAACCCGTCTCGAAACACCAGAAACATTTCCCCCGCCATAGTCAAGCTTTCCTGCTCAGCCGCATGGCGGTATCTGGGTCGCACCCATGGGGAGCAAGCCCGTAAAAGCGGATGTCACAGATCGTTGCGCCCAGTTAGTCGTCAGAACCGAACACGCATATATACAGCTCCCGCGTAGCAGGAACCGTGAAACCTGTCGGTCGCTATTGTTCAGCGGGCCGACCGCAGGCACCGAACCGATTCTGGATGTCAAACCATTTGGATATATGCAACACATGACTTTTCACATGCTGGTTGTCTTGCAAATCGATTGGATGGACGGATGCTGCATCCGGCATGGGGTATCGCCTCATATGTTGCACAGCGGGCCGATATGAAATTGGCGGCTTTGGGGTTTGAATAACAGGCCCACATTCTGTCACCAGTTTCCGGGGCCCGTAATCGACAGGTTCCACATGCCGCAGACTCTGGACCAGGTGTTGCGGGGGCTGTGTGCCGGAATCGGTCTGCTCTGGGACCCAAACGATGTGGACCTAGACCAAGGGCGGGTCAGGGACGGGGTCTGGGCCCCGTATTGGTATGGCACCATGCATAACAGCTCGACAGCCTATCTGGTACGTTGGTTCCGTGCAGCTATCAATTTCAATCGCAGGGCGTTCAGTTGAATGAACCCGGCGGCATCTTTTTGGTCATAGGCACCGGCATCGTCTTCGAACGTCACATGCGCCTCGGAATAGAGACTGTTTTCCGACCACCGCCCAACGGTCGACGCACAGCCTTTGTACAGTTTCACACGCACCGTGCCGCTGACATATTTTTGGCTCTTGTCAATCGCAGCCTGCAGCATCTCGCGTTCCGGGCTGAACCAGAAACCGTTGTAGATCAACTCGGCATAACGTGGCATGAGCTCGTCCTTGAGGTGCATCGCACCTCGATCCAGGGTGATCGATTCGATGCCGCGATGCGCCTCTAACAGAATGGTCCCGCCCGGCGTTTCATAGACCCCGCGAGATTTCATACCTACGAACCGGCCTTCAACCAGGTCCAGACGCCCGACCCCGTGTTTGCTACCGTATTCGTTCAGCGTGGTCAGGATCGTGGCCGGGCTCAGCACCATGCCGTTGATGCTGACAGCGTCGCCGCGCTCAAACCCGATTTCAATGAATTCCGGGGTGTCCGGCGCGTTTTCGGGGTGCACTGTGCGTTGATAGACATAATCCGGTGCGGCAATGGCGGGGTCTTCCAGCACTTTGCCCTCAGACGATGTGTGTAGCAGGTTGGCATCGACGGAAAACGGTGCCTCGCCCCGTTTGTCTTTGGTAATCGGGATTTGGTGTTTTTTGGCAAAGGCCAACAGCTTGGTTCGGCTGGTTAGATCCCATTCGCGCCAGGGGGCAATCACCTTGAGTGCCGGGTTCAGCGCATAGGTGCTGAGCTCAAACCGCACCTGGTCATTGCCCTTACCAGTTGCACCATGGGCCACCGCATCCGCCCCGGTCTCGGCGGCAATTTCAACCAGATGTTTGGAAATCAGTGGCCGCGCGATTGAGGTGCCGAGTAAATACAAACCCTCGTACACCGTATTTGCCCGAAACATTGGAAAGACGAAATCGCGCACAAATTCCTCGCGTACGTTTTCGATATAGACGTTTTCCGGTTTGATCCCCAACAGCTCGGCTTTTTGTCGGGCTGGTTCCAATTCATCTTCCTGGCCCAGATCGGCGGTAAAGGTGACTACCTCGCCCCCGTATTCGGTCTGCATCCATTTCAGGATGATCGACGTATCAAGGCCCCCAGAATAAGCCAGAACAACTTTTTTGGGCGTGGACATCTGTGGTTCCTCTGTCAATATAACGCAAGCGACACTAACGTGTTTATTAAACGGGGGCAAGTTGGGGCGAAGGTTAGTTGTGGTTCAGTCTGGCATTTCCTTTCGCTCTATTTCGATGCTGCATTGATGTTCATTCCGCCCGTGGCGCTGGTCAGGCAGTGCCTCGGCGTCGGCTTCCTCTGCATGCCAATGAGATGGAACCGACCCTTATAACTGGCGAGATATTTTGTGGCGACTTTCCGGCGACTTGCAATAAAGGCCTTGCGGCGTGCGTGACGACTGGTGACGATCTGGTGTTATGATGATCGCCACGAACGCGTTCACCGACTGATTAATTGATTGATTGAGTGGCCTCGTGGCTGAACCCACCCAGCAATGCATCCCTGTCCATGACCGGCGCGAGAACCGTTCGCAATGTATCTGCATTGACCGCAGGTAGTGCGGGCACTGACGGCCGTGCCAAAATGATCAGTCGCAACCAGAACCGACACCCGCTCAGCGGACGGGCCTCGCTTGGACCCTGCTCATGTGCTTGCGGGCCTTTTGGTCCGGCTTTTAAGAAAAAGGGTGTCGTCGGTCTCGACAATACCCTTCAGTTGTTTGGGGATGGTATTGATCCCGGCAAGGAAGCGATGCCAAAAACGCTTTGCCAACGCTGGCATCGTATCGTCATTGGGGCAGCATTCGCCGAACGTCAGCCAACGGTATTTGTGGTGCAGGCCGCACAGGGGTGCTGCCGTCACTGCTCTAAAGGTCTGTTGCAGGATCAGCAAAGACTGCGTTGCATTCCTCGAGATTTGCCATTGGCTACCGCACCCTGTGCACCGCAATACGGACAGGTCCGGTCTTCGCCAATGCCCAGTTCAGCCGCCGCAACCGGGGCTTTATCCGCAGGGCGACCGGCCAGAACCTCACCGACCTTTAATTTACGCGCTTCTATTGACTTGTCGATCTCCGACAGCCAGATCAAAGGGGCATTCCGATTCAAAATGCGCAGCTTCTCTGTATTTTGGGCAAAATAAAACACATCAATACGTGGTGAAAATAGCGCCTTTTTATTATTTCTGTTCTGTTACACAAGCTTGGTGGCACAAGCACGGTCACCCGCGTCGCGTCAGTCGCCCGAGACCTCAGGGGCTCCTCATCGGTCCCCCAAGCCCGTGTCTCACATTAGGGCCGACATGAACCCCACAGGCTTAAATCCCGGTGCTGGCGGTGGGACAGAGTGCCTAAACCCGATCATCGGCCAGTCCGGGCCGAAAACAGCCGAGGCGGTAGTGCCTAACACCGCTTTTAGGGCCGAACAAGTCTGCGGTGCCAACCGCAAATCTGCAAACTGTGGCCTTGCTGGACCGCAAGTTACACGGGAGGGATATAAAGGGTGGCCTGCCATGGCACCCCCCAGGCCCGTACCGGGCGTCTCGGACAGGACAGCGGCGGTGGCCGCACAGGTCGTTGTTGCACGGGCCAGGAAATCTGTGGTTTGGACAATACGCTTTATTGTCTCTTCCTTGGTAGGTGGACCACGGCTATGCGACCGGGGGCGAGAATGGGGGCCGTTTCATGCCGGATTGGGAGTGGACCCAGTTGCGTTCGACCACGTATTTCAGATTGGCCAGCCCATTTTCATAGTCTTGTCCCACCCACCTATCCATCATCACGCCCATCCAACGCCTGATCGGTGAATTGCCCATATCGGTGACCAGGGTCCAGGTGACATCCGTCGCCCCACCTTGGGCATCGAGCAAAAACATCGCTGTCGCGGTGCCCATGGCACCAAAGTCTAGGGCTGTTTCCACCCGTTCATCCGCTACCGAAGTGGTTATTTTCTGGCTGCCTTCGCCCACCTGTGGATTATCTGACGACCAGACCATCGATGCCCCGACCCCGGCATCCGGGCCGGTATAGGTCAAGGCCACATTCGGATCCCGTTCCAGCCACGGGGACCATTGCTGTGTTGCCTTTAGGCTGTTGATATAGGGAAAGATCGCGCCCGGGTCCGCGTCAATCGTAACGGTGCGCGCCACCGTCACCTCGCGCGGCAAGAGATAGGCCGTCCCGACCAGGACAGCGAGAACGGCAATCACAATCGCAATAATCCGGAGTATGATACGAGACGGACTCCACGACCCAAACATCAGCATTCTCATACCTGAAATTCCCTCCCATATTCAACAGACCTGTTCTCTGGCTCCATCATCCGCACGCCCCCAAGTTGGGCAAGAGACGCATCCCTTGGGTAGGTTATGACATATCGTCTCGATTGGATGTACGGCAGTCTGTATCTGTGTGTCAATCTGTGGATAATTTTACGTGAAACGTCTCGGGCTAGGTTCGTAATCCGGGGTGCGAGGTACCCCGGGTGAGAGTCAGGCCCCGGGGACAGGTGCCTCGGTAGAGGGATCTGCCCCACCATGGCAGCGGACAAGCGTTAAGGCGTTGGTCGGAAATTTCCGATTGTCGAAGTACCGGCACGTGGCGTGGACAATTAGATTATTGCCCTGCATGTACGCATCGAAGATCTCCAAGGTATCTTTTTTGAAAGGAAAGACCATTCTTTCCCGTCCTCGGAGGGATTTTCCTCTGCAAAAAAAGGCATAGGGGGTGCCCTCTTTTTGGGTGACCTTGGCACATCTCGCCTGACCCAAAGGATGATAGCACATCCTGGGGCAAGAGTCTCAGTCGGCTTATCCGGGGCACCGGTGCCGGTGCCTCTGGGAGCTGGCGTCGCCCGGATTCGGTCCGCGACTGGCGGAACCGACTCGGCCAGCACAGCCAATACCGCGATGAGATCATCGGGCGTCGGCGTGTCGGCAGCCATATTGACGCGCCGCAAGACCAGGCTGAAGCGGAGGCCCCGACGATCTGGACATGCATTTCAGTACCGCCACGCAAGCACGGCGGGTCAAGAAAGGCCGGAAGCGTACACCGGGCGACAAGATAAAATCCAGGCGGCCTTGCCCGCCCGGACGAGGAAAGCTTCATTGACAAGGTCCACACGGGGCACCTGCGAACCGGGCCGGGATCCCCCTGAGTTTGATATCATGGTCAGGGCGAGTATTGGCCGACAAGGCCTATGCCAGCAAGGTCAACCGGGATGCCCTGCGTGGTTGCCACCGTGACGGGATCATGCGAAAAACCGCCCGTCATCAACCCGGCTGGCCACAACAAGAGGTCCAGCTGGCGATGGCGGCAACTGGGCAGAACCTGCGGTGAGCCGCAAACATGATCACCCCCAACCCGCAAACACCGGCAATCGCATAAAACCAGACCACCAAAACCGCTTTGCCCGCTGTAATGCCAGCAGACCGAACAGAATGGCCAAATCAAAGCTTCCGCCGAACATCACGCTGTCACGCAGATGTTTTATAGAGCAAAGGGAAAACAGTAGCACCGAAACTGGCAAGGCCGTGGCTAACCGGAATACATCGAACCAAGCGAACCAATGGTGATTGCAGAATATTCCGTGAACGCCCCATGTATATAGGGTGGTGGCATTATCCCCCTAGCCAAATCCTGGTGGGTCCTCTATGGTTGTGGATAAGTACGGTGCAATCCGCACAATAAGAAGCGGATAACGGCGATAGAGGGGGACGGCCATGCGCTGCCCGTTTTGTGGAAACACTGATACCCAGGTAAAGGATTCACGTCCGGCGGAGGATCACGTTGCTATCCGCAGGCGGCGGTCCTGTTCGGACTGCGATGGCCGATTCACCACCTATGAACGGGTCCAGCTGCGCGATCTGGTTGTGATCAAATCCAGCGGAAAGCGCGAAGATTTCGACCGGGGCAAAATGGAACGATCAATCCGCATTTCTATTCGAAAGCGTCCCATCGAGCCCGACCGCATCGATCTGATGATTTCAGGTATCGTCCGCCGCTTGGAAAGCATGGGCGAAACCGATATTCCATCCAAAAAGATCGGAGAGATCGTAATGGAAGCACTCGCGCGTATTGATACCGTTGCCTATGTCCGCTTTGCCAGCGTCTACAAAAACTTCCAGGCCGCCGACGATTTCGACAAGTTTGTCAGCGAATTGCGACCAGGACACGGCCAACCGGCAGCTGGGG
>JACOMT010000004.1:0-885 GCA_014623385.1 Paracoccaceae bacterium | reverse complement strand
GGCGGTTGGATGTGTGCTTGTTCAACGGGGCCGGATTGTCGGACGTGGCTGGACCCAGCCTGGCGGGCACCCCCATGCCGAAACCGTGGCTTTGGACCAGGCGGGCGCGGTGGCACGTGGTGCGACGGCCTATGTCACGTTGGAACCCTGTGCGCATCACGGCACCACGTCGCCCTGTGCGGATGCGCTGATCGCCGCCGGTGTGGCGCGCGTCGTTGCCCCTCTGACCGACAGGGATCCGCGCGTATCGGGCCAGGGCTTTGACCGCCTGCGCGCCGCCGGTGTCGAGGTGGCCACCGGTCTAATGGCAGAAGAGGCCGCGCGCGATCATGCAGGATTCTTTTTGAAAACCACGGCACAGCGCCCCCTGCTCACCCTGAAACTGGCCAGTAGCTTTGACGGGCGGCTCGCCACCTCGACCGGACACAGCCAATGGATCACTGGCCCTGCCGCGCGCCGTTTCGTGCATGGGCTTAGGGCCCGGTATGATGCGGTGATGGTTGGCGCGGGTTCGGCGCGCGCGGATGATCCGGCACTGACGGTGCGGGATATGGGGATGTCGCATCAACCGGTTCGGGTGGTGGTGTCCCGCTGGGTTGACGTGCCGCTGTTTTCCAATCTGGCCCGGTCTGCTCGGGATGTTCCGGTCTGGATTTGCCATGGGGCCGACGCGGATACCGAACGCCGCACCGCGTGGCAAGGCTTGGGGGCCAGGCTGTTGACCTGTCGCGTGACGGGTGCCCGGCTTAACCCTCAGGACGTGCTGGCCCAACTGGCCGGACAGGGACTCACCCGGGTTCTTTGCGAAGGCGGCGGAACACTTGCCGCTTCTTTGCTAACGGCTGATTTGGTCGATGAGCTGATCGGGTTCACTGCTGGTCTGGC
>JACOMT010000003.1:36576-41446 GCA_014623385.1 Paracoccaceae bacterium | reverse complement strand
CAATGGTGGCATCGGGCGAAACCGAGCTGGTCGAGCTGTACGTGATCGCGGACAGCCCATGGCCAGTCCCACCCTGTGGTGGCTGTCGGCAAAAGCTTGCTGAATTCGGCAAGGGCGATGTGCCGGTTATCATGGCCACCACAGGCGGTGCCCAGGAGACAACAACGCTGGCCGCGCTGTTGCCGGGGGCCTTTACGTTGGACTACCTGGCAGGCAGCTAGCCATGGACGCACGCATGATCCTGGCCCGGCTGCGCCAGAACCAGCAGCCCAGCACCGAAGAATTGCAATGGTTCGCGCAAGGTATCGCGGATCAGTCCGTCAGTGACGCGCAGGTCGGGGCCTTTGCCATGGCGCTTTGCATGGGCGAATTGGATGCGGCAGGGCGCACCGCACTGACGATGGCAATGCGCGACAGTGGCGATGTCCTGAGCTGGGATTTGGATGCTCCCATTGTCGACAAGCATTCAACCGGCGGTGTCGGCGATTGTGTGTCGCTGGTGCTGGTACCTGCCCTGGCTGCCTGTGGGACCTATGTTCCGCAAATCTCGGGTCGGGGTTTGGGCCATACCGGGGGTACATTGGACAAGATAGAGTCGATCCCGGGCGTCAATACGGATATCAGCGGTGATCGACTCTATGATCTGGTCCGCAAGGCAGGCTGTGCCATCGTCGGTACCAGCGTGCGAATCGCCCCGGCGGACAAACGACTCTACGCCATCCGCGACGTCACCTCAACGGTGCAAAGCCTGGATTTGATCACGGCGTCGATCCTGTCGAAAAAGCTGGCATCCGGGCTGGATGCGCTGGTTTTGGACGTCAAGGTTGGCAGCGGTGCCTTTATGAAATCTGTCAGCGAGGCGCGGCATCTGGCCCGGGCATTGTCGGCGACGGCAAATGCGGCGGGCTGCAAAACGCAAGCGTTGATCACCGACATGAACCAACCTTTGGCAGCCAGCCTGGGCAACGCAACCGAGGTGGCCGAGGTCATGCGCGCTTTTACCGGGGGTGATGGGGGGCGTCTGGTTGAAATTGCAGCGCAATTGGGCGGTGCGGTGCTGGCGCAGGCCGGGGTCGTTGCCACCGAAGCAGAAGGCCGGGATAAAGTGCGCCGCGCCATCACAGACGGGGCTGCCGCTGAACGGTTTGGCCAGATGGTGGCCGGTATGGGCGGTCCGCGGTCATTCATTGACAATTGGGCGCGGCTCTTGCCCGTGGCTCCCGTCATTCGTGAGGTCAAGGCCGGTAAAGACGGGTATGTCACCGCAATCGATGGCGAGGCTTTGGGCCTTGCCGTTGTCGCCATGGGCGGGGGCCGGATGGTCGAAACTGACCGGATTGATCCGACTGTGGGTATGACAGGTCTGATTGAATTGGGGACCAGGGTGGATGCCAAATCCGGTCTGGCGGTGATACATGCCCCGTCCGAGGAAATCGCGATTGTGATGGAAACGCGCGCGCGCGCCGCCTTTTACATCGGTCCCAAACCGCCGCCGCCGCCGCCGCTGGTGTATGAAGGGGGCACCGGTTGAGCCGCGCCTTCCTGGTTGTGATGGACAGCGTCGGCATCGGCGGCGCACCGGATGCGGATCGGTTCTTTAACGGAACGGTCCCGGATGTCGGGGCCAATACGCTGGCCCACATTGTCATGGCCTGTGCTGAAGGCCGGGCTGAAACGGGTCGATCCGGCCCTCTGCATGTGCCGC
Source organism: Paracoccaceae bacterium (assembly GCA_014623385.1). GTDB lineage: Bacteria > Pseudomonadota > Alphaproteobacteria > Rhodobacterales > Rhodobacteraceae > JACOMT01. The sequence continues at coordinate 39,741 of JACOMT010000003.1, read as the reverse complement.
ATTTGGATGCGCTGGGCCTAGGTGCCGCGATGCGGCTGGCCAGTGGCATTGACGCGCCGGGCTTGCATGCCGCGCGCTCGGGCCTCTGGGGTGCTGGCGAACAACAATCGCCGGGCAAGGACACGCCGTCGGGGCATTGGGAGCTGGCCGGGGTGCCGGTACCGTGGGACTGGCATTATTTCCCCGACACGGTGCCCAGCTTTCCCCCAGAGCTTGGCACACGGGTGGCCAGGCTTTCCGGTACAGCGGGCATTCTGGGGGATTGCCACAGTTCGGGGACCGAGATCATCCAACGGTTTGGGGCCGAACACATCTGTTCGGGGTGCCCCATATGTTACACCTCTGCCGATAGTGTGTTTCAGATTGCGGCGCATGAGCCCAGTTTTGGGCTCGACCGTTTGCTGACCCTGTGCCGGGACATCGCGCCGATGGTGCATGAAATGAAGGTCGGACGCGTCATTGCGCGCCCCTTTGTCGGCACGCCCCGGGACGGCTTTATCCGCACCACAAACCGGCGTGATTTTGCCATCAAGCCGCCCGATCCGGTGCTGACCAATTGGGTTCAGGATGCGGGGCGGCACGTTTATGCGTTAGGCAAAATTGGCGACATCTTTTCCATGCAGGGCATTGACACCTTGCACAAGGGCACCGACGCCGCGTTGATGCGCCACTTGTCGGATCTCGTCGATACCGCCCGGGACGGCAGCCTGACCTTTGTTAATTTTGTCGAATTTGATAGCCTCTATGGCCACAGGCGGGATGTTGCGGGGTATGCGCGGGCCCTGGAATGGTTTGACCACGAACTGGGGCACATCCTGCCCAGGCTGCGCCCCGATGATATTTTTGTTTTGACCGCTGATCACGGTAATGATCCGACCTGGGCGGGCACTGACCATACCCGCGAACGGGTCCCGGTTCTGATTGCGGGGCAGGGTAAGGGAATGGTCGGGCAGGTGGCCTTTGCCGATGTTGCGGCCAGCGTGGCAGACCACCTGAATGTACCGTCTTTGGGACCGGGGGAAAGCTTTTTCTGATCCGAATGTCTTGCATCGGCCCCGGTAGGCCAACCGATGCATAGTACGCATACCCGGTTTACCTGACCACTCCTGACCATTGTCGCCATTGCCGTTCACCGCGATACACCATCAGAAACGACGTTCCTGCAGCCTTCCATCTCTTTCAACAGCCCGGCAAACCGCATCCCACCTAATCCCGCCCTAGCGTAACTCCCCGGCTACCCTGTCATGCTGGGGATTCGATCAAGCCGGGTTGAGGTCCCGGATCAGCTGATCGGGGCTTGCGGTAAAGGCTTTCGCAACATCCCGGCCCTGCGTTCACGCTGGTTCAATAACGGTTTCAATAACGGTCCCGCAGGGGTATGGAAGGTTTCAGCACCTGTCCCGGTCCCCGGTCCTGAAGCTTCGCCGGGGTGATGTTGATCTTCCAGAGGTCCGGGAAGATCCGCGCCGTGTTTGCAAACAGGCCGCCAGCGCAGCGATTTCGTCACCATACCGGGCAGGGGCTTTCACATCCTTGGGAACGTCGGCACGCACCAGCGTGCCGCATGCCCGACATAGACAGGTATGGGCGAGGCAGGGGCAGAGCAAACACCGGGCACACGGCAAAACCTGTGGCGGTCTCAGGCGATAGCGTCGCACTGCAGCTCGTGCAATGGTGTGGATAGTGATGGATGACCGCATCTGGTGTCGCGACCTGCTTTCAGCGTTGTACCTTTATCGCCATTTTGACCACCTTTGACTACCTTTGACCACCGGACTTGCAGCCTGATTTGCCGCACAAGCTGTTGGCGTGTTTCTTCCTGGTCACCGATTTGGCCAGGCCGTCGCTTGACGGCGGTTTGCTGCCCCAGCCGTCGTTCAAGATCAAAGACCCGGATTTGCAAAAGCGCATTTCGCGGGGGCAAGCTCTATGACCGGATCAATCAGGTCTGATTTTGTAGAGTGCGCCGAGACTATCGCATTCGCGAAAATAGTGCCGGAACGCGTCAGGCCAAAAAGCCTTTGCATCCGATTCAAATCGTCGTACAGTCATAGTGCACATCGGGTAGCTGGGCAGTCATATGGATTCAATCAAAAGGTGATGGGCGCATTGGATTAGTCTGAACGCAATCAGGATCCGCAAGAGACCGGGCACAACACCCGACACACACACCAGGGAGAATAACATGTGCGATATTTGCGTGATCAATTCAGTGAAAGAACGCATGCCTTCACGGCGATCATTTTTCAAGGCCGGGGCCGCAGCGGCAGCCGGAACCGTGCTTGCCGCAGCGGCAGCCCCCGCATCCATGGCCGCTGGTCACGGCGGTGTGGTTGACATGAGCCACACATTGGATGCGGATTTCCCGACCTTTTCTGGCGCACCGGGGATCGAAATAACCCAAGTGTTCAACATTGCCGAAAGCGGGTTCAACATGTTCGATCTCACACTGAACGAGCATACCGGAACGCATATCGATGCGCCCCTGCATTTTTCGGCAGACGGACAGTCTGTTGACGAAATACCGGTGAACAATCTGGTCTGTCATTTGGCGGTTGTTGATATTGCCGCCAAAGCCCAGGACGACCCGGATGCTCAAGTGACACCGGATGATATCAGTGCCTGGATCGCCGCAAACGGCGATATTCCCGACGTAGCCTGTGTCGCGATGCATTCTGGTTGGGGGGCCAAGTCGAACACGAATGAGTTCCGCAACGTTGACAGTAATGGCGTCATGCATTTTCCGGGCTTCCACGTCGAAGCCGCGCAAATGCTGATGGAAAACACCGGGGCCGTTGCGATAGCCGTCGACACCCTGTCGCTGGACCATGGGCCGTCTGCAGATTTTGCGACCCACTATGCCTGGCTGCCAACAAACCGGTATGGCATCGAAAATCTCGCCAATCTGGATCAACTTCCTGCCACAGGCGCTACTCTGGTCGTTGGAGCCCCGAACCACCGCGGCGGTTCTGGTGGACCCGCCCGAATCTTTGCGATGATGTGACGGGGACGGTTCCGCTTCTTTCGGACGAAGAGGTCAGCGCAGACGCGCTGGCCTTCTTCGATGATATCCGCACCACACGCGGAGCAGACTACATCAACAATTTCTGCCCTGCGCTGGCGCGTGACCCTGTGCTGCTTGGCCGCCACGTGGGATCGGTCCAA
>JACOMT010000003.1:0-36559 GCA_014623385.1 Paracoccaceae bacterium | reverse complement strand
GCAAAAAGTTTCACTAAGACCTCTGCGTGAGCGCGTGATTTGCGGCGAACGCGTTGATTTGGCCATTCTGTCCGATCCGCTGGCCTTAAAGCGGGTAAAGCGGTTTTGGTGATCTGGTTATGCGATTGCCGGTGTTTGCGGGGTGAGGGTGATTCTGTTTACGGCTCCCCGCAGGTTCAACCCGATTGCCGCCAGTGCCAGCTGGGCGCCCGAACTATCGGGCGGTGTGTCATCGTGCCAAAGCACTGCTCAATCCCGCAAGCGGCGTTCGGGGTTCAGCCTGCCCCCGCGTTGTTCCAAAGCCTGCAGAGGTCGATGACGGGCGGATGACGGGCGGCCCGTTCCGCATGATCCCGTCACGGTGGCAACCGCGCAGGGCGGCCCGCTTGGCCCTGCTGGCACAGGCCTTGTCGGCCAATACCCGCGCGCGCGTCCGCCCCTTTGACCATGGTATCAAACCCGGGGGCTCCGACCCGGTTCGCAGGTGCCCCTTGTGGACCTTGTCGATGAAGCCTTCCTCTTCCTCATCCGGGCGGGCAAAGCCATTGGATGTCATCTTCGTAGCCTGGCGTAGGCTTCCGGCCGTTCCTGACCCGCCGCGCTTGCGTGTCGGCACTGGAATGCATGTCCGGATTGTGCTGCCGGGGCGGGCGGCACGTTCTATCAGGGTGGCGTCGATGACCTCCGCTTCGACCCGTGATCCCCGATCTGACGGCAATCCCCGGCCAGAAGATCGTCGGTGGACACCGCCCTTCACCAGTGCATTGCGAAAACGGCAATGGGTTGTCGCATCGGGCACAGGCGCAAAGAAGTCGAGATCGCAAAACAGCATGAAATCCAACCGCAGTTGAGGGCGCACGCGCCAGCTTCGGATCGCGGGGTCCGTGCCACTGCCCGATCAGCAGATATTTGAAGCGGACCAGCGGATATTAAAACCGGGGTCGTACCCCCGAGGACCGATCCCGGCGCGCCCCAACCCGCGGCTTGCGTGTCGGCGAACACCACCGCCAGTCCCTTAGGGCACCAATCCTGGCCAGAACGTCATCTGCACCGATCCGGTTCGTGTTCGACATGAACCGCGCAACAACACGTGCAACAACAGGTGCATCAAACCACCCCTGAACGCCTGCCAACAGCATACCAGGCGGATGGTTTGTCCGCAATCCTCTGAGATAATCAGCGTGGCTCGAAACCATTGGGGGTTATACGCGCTAACCAGCTAGCAGATTAGCCGTTTATGCGTTCAAATACTGCGGCAATTTTGCCCGCCACTCGCTCATCAAGATCAGCGTGCCTTCCACGGTCTCCCCGTTGTTCTGGACAAGCTCAAGCTGACCTGCCGGTATGAAGCTATCCCAAGCAAAGTTATCAGACAGGAAGCCCAGCACGTTGCGCTTGTAGGCGGTGTCGAGATTGTCGAGCTGATCCCCTTTCGTTTCGAGCAGGGTAATCCGCTTTGCTTGTCCTGCCGTCTGCACCGCAAAGATGAAGTCAGGATAGATTTTGGCCTTTTTCCATCCTTGAATGCCGTACTGGCTACGGGCCACGTTGCGGTGCCACCAGGTCAATGCTTGCTCCCCGTCGAGGTATATGGCCACATCCCGTTCGTCCTTGTTCAACTCGGTTTCATAGACCGGGGCAAACAGGCTCTTTTCCAATGGCCCGCCGGTCTTGCCCAAGAGCTGGCGCGCATCTTCGGGTTCGGTCGTTGCCATCCTGTCAGGCATTCGCCAGTTACGCCCGTCCAGGCGCAAGCGAAACTGAATCCGGCCTGCCGCCACCTCGGCTTTGAAAAGGGACTCGGCGCGCGCTGTCCGCGCGCTATCCAGTCCCCGGCGCAGTTCGGATGTGATCAGGCTGGCAAAGCGGCCCAGCTTGTCTTCGTCGAAGCCACGGGCCCGCAAAGCGTCCAAGAGCGCCCCCACAACCTCGCGGGCCACGAAAGGATTGGGCAGAAGATCGGAAACCATGCGCACGGCATGCGCGGGGTCAAAGCGCAAAACCTCTGTATTTTGCGAAACGGTCTCTCCTACAAACAGCTCGTCGCCGTCATCGGCCAGCTTGATCCGTTGTAGCTGACTCGTCGCCGCTTGCGCGTTGTCAGGGATACCTTTGGCGATCTCGCCGGGATCAAAGCCGCGCCAGTCGATACGAGAGAGAATGTCGGTTTCATAGTCCAGCTCGCGGGCGTCGCCATCCTCTACAAGCATCACGTTCGGAAGATAGATTTCCTTCTTTCCAAACGCCGGGCGGCGTCTGATCTTGCGGGTCACCCTGGCTGTGCCGCTCGTGTCGTCCTGGTTCACGCGCAACACCAGATCCCCTAGCCCGTCTTGCTCCAGGCCATGCTTGATTGCCTCAACCACACTGGCCGTGTCGGCGTGATGCGTGATGACGTGGCATTCATCCAGCGCGTCAACGCCGGTTTTCATCGCCCCCGGCTGGCGCAAAATGCGCCCTACCAGCTGCGTCATGGCCTTTTCGTTACTACTCGCGGCCAGAGCGCAAAGCACATAGGCAAACGGGCAGTCCCACCCCTCTTGCAGCGCCTGCTTTGTGATGATCACGCGCACCCGGTTTGTGGGCGAAAGCAAGTCCTGGTTTTCAGGTTGGGAAAGGTCGTTCTGTTCAGCTGTCTTGATTGCAATCTCTGCCGCGTCGAAACCGGCCATCAAAAGCCAATCCTTCACGTCTTCGGCGTGAATGTGATTGCTCTCCCGCTGATCGGCCCCGGTGCGCTCTACCTGTACCAGCATGATCGGACGGATATAGCGATCTGTGTTGGCGCGTAGCGTCTTGGCCGATGCGTCCAGTGCGCGCAGCTGTTCAAGCGCCGCGTTGAGCGTGGCCTTCCAGTCGTTGCCTTGCCTGGGATTCAGATTCAGCGGCATTTTGATCATACCTTCATGATCCAGCTCGCGGCCCGTCACCTCCACCAGCACATTGGCAAAACGGCCTTCGCGCGGGGTTCTGCCGCCGCGCGGTTGCACATCCTGCGGCGTGGCCGTCAACTCAAGCACAAAGCACGGGTTGAAGCCGTACAGCGTCTTGAAAGCCAGATCGGAAATAGCCCGGTGCCCTTCATCCAGCACAACCACGGGCCGGATGATCCGCAAGGCATTGCCCAGCGAATCCTTCACCATCGGGAAAATCCCGTCATAGCCGGACAGGTTGGGGGTCGCGTCAAGCGCGGCCCGGTGTGCCTGTTGCTCCCCTTCCGGTGGGAAAAATCCGTGCACGTCGCCCCTGTCCTGAAACATCTTGAGCGAGTCCTGGGTTTCCCGGTTGGCCGATTGCAGCATCAACAGCATGACGCACAGGTTGGAATCCACGTCGCGGGCGTCGAGCCGGTCAGTTTTTTCCATGATCTTCACGCGGCCAGCGGCAACGCGATCCAGGGCTTGCCGGTAAGGGTGCTGACGATCTTTGAGCCGCTTTAGGGTCTGCGTGTAAATCGCTTCATTCGGCACGATCCAGAGCACAAAGCCGGTGTTGCGGTCGAGATAGCGACCCACGATCCGGGATACGGAAGAAATGGCCAACCATGTTTTCCCGCCCGCTGTCGGCACCTTTAAAACGGCGTTCGGTACGGGGTGCCCGCACCCGTCAAGCCGGGGCGAGAAAGCAATGGCGACACGGGACGGGGGCAGCTTGCCCGCCTTCCCCAGCACCTCCCACGTCTGCTTTGTAAAGTCGGGAATGGGCAGCCCCAAATCGGGATTATCGGCGGCCAATGCCGCGATTTTGTCCGCCCTGCCTTTTTTGTCCTTGAGCGTGTCCAGATAGTGGTCAAGCACCGCTAGCGTGCGCTCCTGATAATCGAGTTGCCGGAAATTATTGCTCATGGTGCTCATGGGGGGTGTGCTCATGGGGGGTCAGCTGCGATCAATGCGATACAGGGCAAACGGCAATGGCGCAAACTCGACGGGCAGATTTTGCCGGGCCAGCATGTTCCGGCTCACATACCGCGCGGGGGCGAATACCAGATGGCGCGCATCGGGGTCGGTCGCGGTGAGTTCTTTGGCTCGTTTCAACGTCAGGGCGGCATCGGGCGATTTGAGCCAATCCAGGTCGGGCTTGTAGATCAGCCAAACGTGCTGGCCCTCCGTTCTGCCAAGGTAGAAGTCATCGGGCCGCATGTCAGCGGGGTCAAAGGCCCGCATGGTGGCCATGTGGAACAGCACCGACCCGATGCCCTTGAAGGATGGTAGGGTTTCCCCGTTCAGCACCTTGTCCAGCTCCACCGGGGGGCCAAGCGTACAATAGGTGAAGGTCCCGCCCAAGCCCGCAGTCTTATCTTTCACAGCCTGTTCGCCGGTGACGATCAATGTACCATCTTTCACGGTTTTCTTGATCGCGTCGTATTCATGGCCATGCAGGTTCTCGATTTTCTCCACGCTGTCGATAAGCCGTCCGGCATTCCTTAGCTTCGTCCAGGTCAGCTGTTCGCGGTGGAGTTCGGTTTTCTGCGTGCCGGTGAAGTCATAGCCGTTGATCACCCGCCGCACACGCTCGGCCGTCAGGCGGTCGGCATAATCTTCCATCTCAACCAGGATGAATCGGCGGTTACCGCCGTCGCGCTTGTTAGCCTGAAGAACCGCATGGGCGGTGGTGCCAGAACCGGCGAAGGAGTCGAGGATGATGGCATCAGCATCAGCAGCAATCGAAAGCACGTCCTCAATCAAGCCAAGTGGCTTTGGAAACTGAAAATGCTCTGCGAGCCCAACGGTTCCCAGTTCTACCGTTCCTTGCTCACTGATATGTTTTTTTTCGCTCCAAATCGTCTTGGCTTTAACAGACTGCTTTCGATACTTTTCAAATACACGCCACGCGCCAGATCGAGTTTTAGCACCAAAGATCTGTTGAGTTGACCCACCCGACAGTGCCTTCTTTGCCTTTTCAGTTCCCCAACGCCAACAGCTTTCCCGCCCGGTGCTGTTAAATGGGAGGATTTCTATATCCTCACCCTCATCTTCCAGCGAAAGAATAAAGTTGCCATCTTGATCCACGCGACCTTCCCGGGCGTAGAATGGATAGAATAATTTAGGGCTGTTATGCCTACCAAATTTCGGGTTCCGATTACGCAACTCTCGTGCTTGATATTTGCCATAAACATCCTCAGACGGGAGGTTTCCCCCCTCTGTCTCAATCTCTCGTAAAATCGACAATTTAGACCGACCATAAACCAGAATATATTCATGTGTCTTGGCGATAGGCTTGTAAGTCTGCCCACGCTTGTTTGACTGCGTGACAACGTTACAGATAAAGTTTTCGTTCCCAAAAATTTCATCCATGAGCGCACGAGCGCGATGGACCTCATTGTCATCCAGCGTCATCCAGAAACTGCCCGTTTCAGCCAGCAGCTCATGCAGCAACCGCAGCCTCGGCCACATCATGGCGCACCACTTGTCATGGCGCAGCCCGTCGTCGATACCGATGGGGGTGGCCGCAAACCATTCCTTGATCATCGGCGCGTTGACGTTGTCGTTATAGGCCCAGCCCTCATTCCCGGTGTTGTAGGGCGGGTCGATAAAGATGCAGTCCACCTTGCCCGCGTACAGCGGCAGCAATGCCTTGAGCGCGTGCAGATTGTCCCCGTGGATGATCAAATTGCCATCGAGCGCAACAGGGCCGATCCCCTTACGTTCATCCGGCACCAGCGGGCGAAATGGCACCGCCAGGTGGTGGTTGTAAACGAACTCTTTCCCTTTGAAGCTTATCTCTGTCATGCTCTGCCCGGTTAGTGTTTTTATTGGGCTTACCGATTTCGCGGGCCGCGTCGAACTTGATTTGGCTAACGTGCTGGCAAGTTAACCTTTTATACTAAAGACCTCTGCGTGACAGGATGATGGTCTGCGGAAGCGTTGATTTGGCCATTCTGTCCGGTCCGCTGGCCTTACCTTGCCTTACATCGGGCAAAGCGGATCCCCACAGCTTCTGCCCGATTGCCGTCATCGCCAGCCAGGTGTTTTGTTTTGGCCAGCCCGAACTATCGGGCGGTGCTGCATCGTGGCATAGGCATTGCGCAACCCCTCAAGCGGCGGTTGCAGTTCAGCCTGCCCCCGCGTTTTCCCGGGCACGCAGGGGTCGATGACGAGGGGTCGATGACGGGCGGCTGTTCGCATGATCCCGTCACGGTGGCGACCGCGCGCAGGGCATCCCGGTTGACCTTGCTGGCACAGGCCCTGTCAGCCAATATCCGCCTGTGCTTTTGCCCCTTGACCATGGTGTCAAACCCGGGGGTTCCCGGCCCGGTGCGCAGGTGCCCCATGTGGACCTTACCGTGTGGACCTTGTCGATGAAGCTTTCCTCGTTCGGGCCTCTTCCGGGCCCCGTTCGGGCGGGCAAAGCCGCCTGGATGTCATCTTGCAGCCCGGCCGTACGCTTTCTCTTCGGCCCGTGATCCTCGATCTGGCCGCAAACCCCGGTCAGAAGATCATCACGCACGGTCGGTGTGTCTATCACGGTCACACGAAATCAATATTCCTTATTTTCGGCGCGCGGGGCAAATGTGGGCTGTCCGCGCGTCGCAACATCGGGCACTGGGCCGTCCCAGCGGCTGACCCGCACCACCGCGGTATGGGCAATATTGCCCTGCGACAATGCCGAAGCACCCTTGTCGATGGTCAGCACATTTGGATTGCCGTGTACGTCAATCACTCGCCCGCCCACGTCCTGCGGATCGAACCAGGCACCGGTGGCCAGCGCGATACAGTCACGCCGGATGCCGGATTTGAGAACCGCGCCGGCCAAACAGGCCCCGCGCACGTTCTCAATCAACACCACATCTCCCGCCGCAATCCCATGCTGAGCGGCGGTGTCAGGATGCAATGTGCAGGGCTCACGTCCGGCCACTTTGCTGCCCATCGACACTGAGCCTGTGTCCAGCTGCGCATGAAGCCGGGATCTCGGCTGGGGCGAAATCAGGTGCAGGCCGCCGACTGCGACCTCTGCGGCACCTTCGATCGGGGGAAACCAGGCGGGATGACCCGGGCAATCAGGCAGATCAAGGTCGCCGATGCGCGCGCATGCCAGCTCCAGTTTTCCGCTGTCTGTGGGCAACGGGTTGGATGCGGGGTCGCGGGTGAAACCGGAAAAGAGCACACGGGTCGTATTCGCCTGGGGGAGTTCAAAGAGGCCTTGTTTCTTGAACATGTCGTAATCGGGAAGGTCGACACCCGCGTCCCGCGCCACCTTGCGCGCCCCCTGCCAAAGCCAGGCAAGCCAGTCGGCCTCGCTGCGCCCCTCGGTGAACTGCTCTTCAAAGCCCAACCGGGCAGCCAGCGCGCGAAAGATCATGTGGTCATTCATCGCCTGCCCCTGCCGGGCGGTCACTGGTGTCATGTATACCAGCACCGGGTCGCGCTTGTTCATCATGATGTCCGCCCGCTCTAGCGGCGTGGTTGCGGGCAGGACAATATCGGCGCGCCGCGCGGTTGCTGTCCAGCTGTGCTCGTGCACAACAATCGTTTCGGGCCGGGCCCACGCCTGTTCCAGCCGAAAGAGATCCTGATGGTGATGGAACGGATTGCCCCCCGCCCAATAGATCATCCGCAAATCGGGATAGGTACAATCCTTGCCATCAAACAAATAATGCACGCCGGGATGCAGCAGCGCATCCGCGATGCGCGCCACCGGGATCACCTGATCTATTGGGTTACACCCCTGCGGCAGCGAAGGCCAGGGCAGAAACCGTTTGGGCCGCCCCACCGGCGTGACCGAACCATAGCCAAAACCAAACCCGGTACCTGGCTGGCCGATCTGCCCCAGCATCGCGGCCAGGTTCAGCGCAGCCCAAATCGGTTGTTCGCCATGATCTGCGCGCTGCACGCCCCAGGCGATGGAAATCATGCTGCGGTGACGCGACAGCTTGGTTGCGATATCCCGAATCAGACCGGCGGGCAGGTCGCAAATCGGTGCCGCCCAATCCGCCGTTTTCCGCACCCCGTCAGCAGCACCGCCCAGGTAGGCATTGAATGTCTCCCACCCGGTTGTGCACCGCTGCAAGAACCCGGAATCATGGGCATCCGCCGCGCGGATCTCATAGGCCAGGGCCAGAAGCATCGCAGTATCGGTGCCGGGCCGAATGGGTATCCAATCGGCATCTGGCATATCCTCAAGATCGCCCTTGATCGGGCTCACCCCTATAACTTTCATGCCCGCTTTCGTCGCCCGACCCAGCCAAATCGGGACCTCATGGGCACTGGTCCCGGCCGAGGCGACCTGCGCCGTGCGCCCGGAAATGCCCCCAAAGGACAACAGCAATTCGCAATGGTTGGCGAGCGCGGGCCAGCTTGTCATTTCCTCTTGTAAATGCGTGTTGGACAGGCCCGTGATGTAGGGGAACAGAATCTCGGCGGCGGCATGGGAATAGGTCGTGCACCCACCCGTATAGCCGCCTGCCAGGTTCATGAAGCGGCGTAATTGCGATTGCGCGTGATGAAAACGCCCGGCACTGGCCCATCCATAGGAACCGGCAAAAATCGCGCCATTGCCATGTTCGACCCGCACGCGGGTCAGCTCTCCCACAACCAAATCCAGCGCCTCATCCCAGGATACTTCGACAAACGCGTCCTGTCCACGTCCGGTTGTGTCCCGGCGCTCGAGCCAGCCTTTGCGGACCGATGGGCGTGCAACCCTCACCCCTCGGTCCATTGCGCCGGACAACCAACCAGCACCGATATCGGATGGAAGAGCATCAGAGGCCAGCGGGATCAGGTCGCGCGTGCCGCCATTCTGGCGAACCTCGTAGCATCCCCAATGAGCAGAGGTGTAAGGCAAGGCGTGCTCCTTAAATTTAGCCGATTCAGAACCGGGATTGGGGCGATAAATTCACCCCAGAGCAGCGTCAGATCATAGCGTTCCAGCAGCGCGCGCAATTCGGTTTTCAACGAAGATGTGCTGTTTTCACGTTGTACGGCGGCCCACATCGGATCATCTGACAACAAAAGTGCCATGGTCTCTTCATGGCGGGTGATAAATTGCCCCAACACCTCGCGACCGCTGAACCGTGTGACGGTCAGATGACTGCCCATGCTCTGCGCATTGCCCTCGCAGGCCCGGGTCAGGTTATGACAATATCCCGGCATTCGGCCGACGCTGGGCAATTTAGCTCAACGGCTGTGATCTCAAGAGTCTCGTCTATGTCGCGCAAGGTAACTGGAACCACGCGAATACTGCGCCGCAGCGTAAACTCAACGAAGCCTTCGGCACGCGGTGGTAACAGGGTCTCACGCACGGGCGTTTTGTTCATGTCTGAAAGCTCCGCTTAACGGTCACAGACGACCAAAGTGCCAAACGGTGGCTCGTTGGTCAGTATCCCGGTTTTTAGTGCTGCCTGTAGCGCCTGGCAGACTCTAAAAGGTGTCGTGCCCGGACCACAATTGGCAGATCGATCATGCGTCCGTCCAGTGTAAAGGCTCCGGTACCATCCCTTTCAGCCGCCTCACTGGCGTTCACAATACGCCTTGCCTGTGCGAGTTCCGCCTCGGTCGGAGTGAAACAGGCGTTCAGAACCGCCACTTGACGGGGATGCACGGCAAAGCTCCCTTCGGACCCAAACGCGCGTGCCCGACGGGCGGCGGCCTCGAATCGGTCCATGTCGTCGAGCACAGCGAGGCTTTCGGGGAGGACCAGCGGAGAACATCCCCCCGCGCGAGCTGCAGAAATGATGCGTATCGCTGTGTGGTTTAGCAAGGTTTCATCGGGCAGGGCCTGCATATCGGCCAAGAAATCCTCTACCCCGAAGGCAAGAGCCACAACCCGTGGCGCGCGGGCCAAATCCGGCGCAAGCTCAACCCCTGCGGCACTCTCGATTATTGGCACGAGCGCGATAGACCCTGCACCAAGCCCGCGCTTGGCTTCCAGCTCGCCAATCAGCCCATCCAGCGCGGTCAGCATCGCAACCTCCCGCGCATTCGGGACCAGGATAGCACGGACGCCCTCTATCACGACGGCTTCTATATCCAGGAACGGCATGTACCAGCCCATATTGACGCGCACCAAGACGTCAAGCCCGCTGCCCCTCAGCGTTTCGACGGCGGCAGACAAGGCCGCGCGCGCCTCTTGCTTTCGCCTGGCCACGACGCTGGCCTCAAGATCCAGCACAATCGCTTCGGCCCCGCGTTGCGGTGCCTTTTCAAGAAGGCGCGGTTCGGTCGCCGGGACGAACAGGGCTGAGCGCCACATCAGCTCATCCCCGCTTTTTTCAGCCAATCCGCATTGGCACTTTCAAGACCAAGGAGCGTTAAGACCTCCTCATTGTGCTCACCCAGCTCAGGTGCGGGGGAGCGGATCGTTCCGGGGGTTTTCGAGAAGCGTGGGAAAGGGGTGTGCAAGGGCACAGTACCCATATCGGCATCCGGATAATCCTCAATCACCCCCCGGCCACGGATATATTCATGGTTAATTAACTCGGACGGATCAGCGATTGGGCCGACGGTGATCCTTGCCGCTTCAAAAAACGTGATATTCTCGCTCAATGTACGCTCTGCGATAAAACCGCCCACGATTTTATCTAGATAATCAGCATGTTTCACACGGTCGGCATTGGTTAGATACCGCGGATCCTTGATCAGCTCGGCCCGGCCGATTGCCGTGGCCAGTTTTTCCCACATGGATTGCATCGAGGCTGAAAGCGCCAGGTGCTTGTTGTCGGCGGTCACGTAGACATTGCGTGGGGCCGCGACTTCGCTGCGGTTTCCTTCGCGGATGGGCACCTTGCCCGTCGCCTTATACTGTGCGACCCACGGGCCCAGCACGCTGAATAGCGGCTCGAACAGCGACAGGTCAATCACCTGACCGCGCGCCTTACCTGTTTGACGCGCGTAAAGCGCATTGCTCACCGCGCCCGCACCAGAAATCCCCGCAATCATGTCCGCTAGTGCCAATGGTGGCAGCAGTGGCGGACGATCCGGAAAACCGGTCATGGCGGCAAAGCCTGATAGGCCCTCAATCAGGCTGCCAAAGCCGGGTTTGTGGGAATAAGGCCCTGTCTGCCCCCAGCCGGACAAGCGTACCATAATCAGATCGGGTTGTCGTTCCAGCACGGTATTTGGGCCAAGCCCCCAGCTCTCCAGGGTCCCCGGAACAAAATTCTCTACCAGCACATCGGCCTTGTCGATCAGCCTCAAGAGCAGTTCCTTGCCCTCGTCAGATTTCAAATTCACTGTCACGCTCTTTTTCGAGCGGGCATATTCCTTCCACCAGCTTTGGACCTGGCCAAAACGGCGCAGATCGTCCCCACAACCAGGCCGTTCGACCTTGATCACCTCGGCCCCGAAATCTGCCAGCATATGCGACAGCATGTTTCCTGCCGCCAGTCGTGTTAAATCCAGAACGCGCACCCCGCTGAGTGCGCCTTTGTCGCTTGGAATATAATCCGCCATGGCTGAATAGCCTTTTGATTCGGAGTGTGTTCAACCCGCGGGGCTGCCAAGGTCATGTGAGGCGGCGCTTGCCTGTGGCTCGCGCCGCTTGGACGATCACTGCTGGGTCAGTGCCAGATAATAGGACTCCAATTCGGGGAACAGAGCCACAACATCTTTTGCCTTGGCGCGCAGCGGCTCGGTGTCGATTTCGACAATTTCCATGCCCTCGGCCCTCAGGTTCTCCACCATCTGGTCGTAGGAGGAGGAAACAAAGTCGTTGAACTGCTTTGATGCGGCTGCGGCTGCTTTTTCCAGGGCCGCCTTGTGCTTATCCGGCATTGCTTCATAGCGCTTGGCGTTGAACACGAATGTGAAGCCGTTCGACATGTGAGAGGTCAAGACAAGATATTTTTGCACCTCGTAAATTTTTTCGGAATAGATCGCCGCCAGCGGGTTCTCTTGCGCGTCAATCACACCTTGCTGCAACGATGTGAACACCTCTGACCAGGCCATCGGCGTCGGGTTGGCACCAAAGGCTTTCCACGTTTCCAGACGCTCCTTGATCGGGGTAACGCGGATTTTTAATCCTTCCAGATCGGCGGCGGAGCTAATCGGTTTGTTTGACGTCAATTCCCGCGAGCCACGATACATGTGACCAAGAACACGGAAATTGGCTTCTTCGGCAATCAGATCCTTGATCCTCTGACCTTGCTCGCTGTTCCAGAGCGAGAAATAGTGATCCGCATCGCGGAATAGGTAGGGCATGGATTCAATGCCGGCCAGCGGATGGAAGGCCGACAGGCTGGTAATCCCGTCAACCGAGATGTCCACGGTGCCTTGCTGAATCCCTTCCAGCACTTCCTTGGCCTTGCCCATCTGGCTGGATGGGAACACGCGAATGTTCAGGTCGCCGCCTGATTCCTCGGACGCGACGCGCGCAAAGGTTTCAGCGGCTTTATGAACCGGATGATCGACATTGGCCACGTGGGCCAGCGTCATGCGGGTTTCCGCCTGTGCCGCAGGTACCATGGCGAGCACAACCGCCGTTGCCATCAGGATTTTACTGAATTTCATGGTGTTTCCTCCCTGTTACATTCAGTGTGCATTTCAAAGCAGGCCCGGCAGGAACAGAACCAGCGCGGGAACATAGGTTATGATGACCAATACGATAAGCATTGATCCAAGGAAAGGCAATGCTGCAATCGACGCGCGATCCATGCCGACGTTTCCTAGTTTTGCCGCGAGGTTCAGCACGATGCCGATCGGCGGCGTGATCAGGCCAATCACGTTGTTAAAGATGATGATGATCCCGAAGTGAATCAGATCGATCCCCAGCGGTTGCAGTAGTGGAAGGATCACTGGCATCAGGATGAGAAGCGAGGCTTTCGGCTCCATAAACATTCCGATGAACAGGAAAAACACGTTCAGCATCAATAGGATGATATACTTGTTGTCTGAGAAGCTCAGAATGGCCAACGCCAATTGCTGTGGCACTTCGAGAATGGTTAGCACCCAGGCAAAGATCAGGGCCGATGCCGCAATCGACATCAGCGTGCCCACCTTGACCACGGCATTCCGCAGGACCTGGATAGTGCCGGATATCGTCAATTCGCGATAGATGAAGAAGCCTACAAAAAGCGTATAGACCACCGCCACACCTGCGGCTTCGGTGACGGTAAAGACGCCACTCAGAAGCCCGCCAATAATCAAGAAAGGAAGTGCCGCAGCAAAAATGCTGCCTTTGAACGCCTCGAACAGTTCGCGCGCGTTGGCCCGCGGATGTGTGGGATAGCCACGTTCTTTCGATATCACATATGCTGTGATCAAAAGCGAACCGCCCAAAAGAAGGCCCGGAATGTAGCCGGCCAGAAACAGTTTGGTGATCGAAACATTCGCGATCACACCATATAGGATCAGTCCGATGCTTGGCGGGATGATGGGTCCGCAGCAAGATGACGTTGCTGTCAGCGCAACGGAAAAATCGGCATCATATCCCTCTTTCTTCATGGCAGGGATTAGGATCGATCCGATACTGGCCGTGTCGGCCGAGGACGACCCCGAAATTCCGCCAAAGAACATGGAGCTTACCACGTTAACCTGAGCTAACCCGCCGGGAAGGTGCCCGACAAGCGCATTCGACAAACGAATAATCCGCTGGGTGATTCCGGCGGTGTTCATCAGATCGCCCACCAACAGAAAGAACGGGATTGCCATGAAGGAAAAACTGTCGATACCCGCCACGAATCGTTGCGGTACGATAGTCATCGGCACAGGAAAATCGAAAAACAGCAGTGCCCCGACAGAGGCAACGCCCAAACAAAACGGCAACGGCAGTCCGATAATCAGCGTGAACAGCAGCAGGAAGATGAGAATAGTAAGGGCCATTAGAACGGGCTCGTATCCTCTTTAAGGAGGGCCTCGGCCAGGAAAATGAGCATGCATAAACCTGATAATGGGACGCAGATATAGATCCAGAACACCGGTATACCCAGCCCCGTCACCGTCTGCGTCAGATTGGTTATCGCAAGACGCATACCATGGATGAGAAAGACGGTTGCAAAGACGACGACCAGCGCGATGCGCAAGTACCCAAGCGCCATCTGGACACCCCTAGGCAACATGAGGACGATGAAGTCTACGCGGATGTTATCTTTTTTGCGGATGCCCAGCGACAGGCCCAACACGACAACCCATATCATCGAATTGCGCGCCAACGCCTCTGACCAGAAGGTTGGCGCATTGAACACATAGCGCATTATGACCTCATAAAAAACGGACACAATCATGATGATAAACAAAACAGTGCCGACCAGTTGAATCATGGATTCAGCCGCGTCTCCAACTCTGTGTAAATAACCCGCCAAGGCCAGCCTCCCAAATTGCTTTAACCAGTATACTTAAAGGCACTATTTTTGTTTTGCCTCTACTGCAATAAATATTTTTCCTGGACCCCAGAAATCTGTGTAAATCCTTTTATTTCAGAATAGTTGGCACCGACCTGGTGCAGCGGATTATATTATGACGTCGTGTAAGCGAATCCTTCCAGGTAGTCGGGCAGTCAGTTGGCGACGCCGACAACCCACCGCACCTGAACGTTTCCGTGTGCGATTACACGGTTTTCTTTAGGTTAATCTTTGAGACGGCCACATCGAGTCTGGGCAGAATGAATATTGACCAGCCCTTGTGGCACCTCACACACAGGCATCCACCTTATTCCGAGTGAACCCGCAATGCCAGATTCTGACAAAAACGCGCCGGATGCTAGCCCGAAAGGTGACAGTCAGCTTTTTCAAAACACGGCGCGCCTGCATGGTAAGCGTATCCGGTGCAGAGTTACAGAGTCATGTCTGTAACCAGGCCTGAATCGCCCTGTTGCGGTATGGCTTTGCCCTGTGAAACGTCGTGGTTTGGCAGGGTTGATTCGACGTCCGGTTACCGTTGCGGAAGCTTCTTTTTCTCCGGCTCCGGAAACACCCACAGTGCCCAGACCAGAAAGATGCACAAACCGCCCAGATAAACCGGTCCCACGTTCATCCCCAAAAAATCGCGAAACAGGTGGGCCAGAAAAAGAACGAGCACGACAACAATGGACAGCATCATCTTGATCGGTTTCGGCATGGTTCAGACCTCCAACAGACCGGAAATGAGCGCAGCCAACAAGGATAATGGTGCGGCAATGATAATGTAAAGCACGATTCCCGGCAATTCATCGCGAAGACGCGTTGGCAGTGGCTCTAACAGAAGTGGCGCAAGCAAGAAGCAACCGCCGCCAATAACGATGGCCCAGGATGCGCTGAGGGACAGCAACGCAATCTGAACGGCCATTCCAGCCAATGCAAGCGACAGCATGCCGCCAACCAAAACCAGAATGAGCCGCCCCGCTCCGCCTTGTCTGTCGCCGGAAACCGGGATGAACCCGCTTAACAAGACAAGCCCAATGGAAAACAGCAGCGATGCAATGCCAAACCCGGCAGCGGCACCAAAATTGGTTACTCCATCCATTTTATTCCAGCCCCTTGTTGACATTTGAACGGCATTGTTACATAATCCGACTTTGAGTGCAAATCCCGCTGCGGTGCGAACTGACGGAGACACCAAACCAAAATGGCCGGAAAAATCTATATCGGTGACCGCACGATTGACGGGTGCCTTGTAACCGTGGATGATACGCCGCTTGATTTGGCGCTGTCGGTGAAAGCAATCAGCGATGACGGGATCGAGTGGAGTTATGAGGGTGCCGGGCCCGCGCAATTGGCGCTGGCAATTCTCGTGGACCACCTGGGAAATGCGGACCAAGCACTAAGATTGCATGAAGGTTTCATGCGGCACGTCGTCGCAAACTTTGACAATGAGTGGGAAATGAGCAGCACCGATATCGACGTGGCCCTTTCCAACATCTCCCGGCGCAATTGACCAACTTTGCAATTGCCCAAACTTTTAGAAGCAAGGACAGCCCAATGTCTACAGAACTGACCCAAAGCATGATGAATGATCGCCAACGGAAATACCGCGACACCTATCGATCACGCATTACCGGCTGGTACAATGGGTGGCTGCATGTGGCTATCATCTACGCCATTGGCTTCGCGGCTATGAATATCTACGTTCAAAGCTTGTCGAATATTCAATGGTATGAATGGCTTATCGTTCCTGTAATGTTTCTGGGTGCCAATTTCTTTGAATGGTTCCTGCACAGATTCGTCATGCATCGCCCATCCAAGATCAAGGCATTGCGGGCGATTTATGAACGTCACACGCTGATGCATCACCAGTTCTTCACAGACAAGGAAATGCGCTTTGCCGGGGCGCATGATTTCCGGGTGACGTTCTTTCCTCCTTATGCGCTGGTGACATTCCTGTGCATCTCAATCCCGATAGCACTGGTTGGCGGGTTCGTGTTCACCGCAAATATCGGTTGGCTGATCATGGCGACGACCACGTCGATGTATCTGCTCTATGAATTCATGCATGCATGCTGCCATGTGGAAGAGAGCTTCTTTGTGCGGAAAATGCCCTTTGTTAACACGATCCGCCGCCATCACACCGCGCATCATAATCAATCCATCATGATGGAGCAGAACATGAACCTGACATTCCCGATCATGGATTGGCTTTTTGGCACCTCAGATCTGAACCGCAGTTTGCTGGGTCATGTGTTCAACGGGTATGACACGCGCTTTGTTAAAACTGACATGCGCCGGACGTCAAAAACACCTGATGGCCGTCCGACCCTTTCGACGCAATCCGTCCCCGTGGAATAAGCTGGTTTCGGACCAGGATTGGCGTAACCAAAGAGTACGGGGAAAATGGACAGAAAAAAGCGTACTGTGGGCGAAATTCGGGCATCAAAGAAAACTGGCGAGAAATTCGTCTACACCTCGGTACCGGATTACACCTCGGCCCAATGGGCCGAGGCGGCGGGCGTCGATGTTGTGGTGGTGGGTGACAGCTTGGCGATGATATCGCATGGGCACGCCTCGACCATACCTGCCACGATGGCGATGATGGTGATGCACGCGCAATCCGTGCGCCGCGGCGCGCCCAACACCTTCTCGCTCGGCTGTATGCCCTACAAAAGTTACTATGATCCCAACTTGGCCGTTTCAAATGCTGCCCGCTTCATGCAGGAGGGCGGCTGTGAAGCCGTCAAACCGCAGGCCGGGCGGGCTCAGGCGCATATTCTGAAGGCGATCATCGATGCGGGCATTCCCACCGCCAGCCATATCGGTATGGCACCGCATAAGATAGCACAATATGGTGGTTTTCGTGTGCAAGGTAAAACAGCGCAAGACGCCATGTTGATTCTCGAAGACGCGCTGGCCATTCAGGATGCGGGCTGTTTCATGGTGGAATTTGAGGCAGTTCCCCACACCATCGCGCGCATGATATCGCAAGAATTGGAGATTCCCACAATCGGCATCGGTGCGGGTGTTGGCACAGATGGGCAAATCCTGCTCAGCTACGACCTGCTCGGGCTGTTCAGTGACTTCAAACCTAAATTTACCAAACGCTATGCCAATGTCTCCGAAGTAGCCATTAAAGGCTTGTCGGCCTATGTGAAAGACGTAAAATCCGGCAGATTCCCGGACGAGGATCACAGTTACGCTTGCGAAGAAGAAGTGGTTGAAGAGTTCGGCACCATGCTGGAAATGCGCCGACAGATTTGACGCCTGGAACGAAGCGGCCAGAGATATCACGCTGCCCTTGCCCTATAGGGATGGCAACGAAGTTCTATAAATTCAGGTCATGAAAATAGCGTGTCCTGAACCCTGTTTGTCAGGTCTGGCCCGTGCGGGCCTGGATACGGTCAGGCACTTGACGCGTTCCGCGAAAAGACCTCTGCGTGAGTGCGTGATGTTCGGCGGAAGCTTTGATTTGGCCATTCTGTCCGGTCTGTCGGCCTTGGGCAAAGCGGTTTTGGTTGCCTGGTTATGCGATAGCCGGTGTTTGCGGGGCAGGTTCTGCCCGATTGCCGCCATCGCCAGTGAGGGCGCGTGCTTCGGGTCGCGGGGGTCGTGCCACTGCCTGAGCAGCAGACACCTGAAGCGAACCAGCGACGCATGACCCTGCGGCCCGGTCCCGGAACGCCCCAACCCGCGGCTTGCATGTCGGCGAAATCCACCGCTAGTCACTGGTGCGTCAATCCTGCTTAGAACGTCGTCTGTGCCGATTCGATCCGCGTTCGGCACGAACCGCGCAAAAACAGGTGCATCAAACCACCCCTGGGAGCTTCTCAAGAACACACCGGAACATACCGGGTTGATGGTTTGTCCGCAACCCTCGGTCCTTCATTGCACAAAATGCTTGGTTTTCAATGGCCCTGATGTCCATTTTACGGGCCGGAGACGGGTGTTGTGCCGGATCGTTTAACAGACTTGGCCACGAACTAAGCCTTGTTTAAGGTCAAGGGTTGCGGGATAGAGTGAAGTTCGGGTCATCTGGTAATGTGACCTATCCGCTACAAATCGCCTGCAGCCGGATCCAAGAACTGTCGTTGAACACGGGCATTTGCGCGGTGTCGTCCATCAGGTCCGTTTCAATAAAGGCCAATGTGCTTTCGCCTGTAACATCACGGGCAGCGGCATAAGGTCGGGGCGACAACTGGAAAGAGGCGAATTCGGCCAAAAGTGCGGCGTCATTGACAGGTTGCGGTTGGGCCGTGAACATTTGCTTAGCGTAACCATCCAACACGGCCCCGGTCATATGACCGGTGGTGATCAGCCGAAGGGTGGAGCGTACGCCCGCAAATTTTAACAGTGCGGCCAGCGGGTCCTGGTCAGCGGTGCGAATCCGTTCGGCCAGGATGAAACCGGCGGGCACTGCGGGGTCTTCGTAATCTTCAATCAGCGCTTTGTTCAGCAAAAACAACCCGCCGGGCAGGTGCAGGGTTTCGCGAATGCCCCCCGGCAGAACCTCGATTCCTGGTACGCCTGTGCGCCGGGCCAGTTCGTCGCGCGCGGGAATCGAACGGGGGGTGGCGCAGGCGGTGCCGCCCAACCGCTCAATGCGACTCAGCAATGCGGTCCCAATTTCGACCCGTGTGATTGCCGGAACCACGAACACCGCGTAATTCACCAGCGCGCCGGGCAGCCACAAAAACAAAAGGGCCAGAACCGCCGCCACCGCTACAGATATCCCCATCCCCATAAACCGCCGCCGACCGGGATGGAGACGTGACCGTTCCACCGCCTGGCGCAGCTTTTCAATGGCCGCGATCATTTCGGACTCGTCCTCATCCAATTCCAGCATTTCATCGCGATCCCCATCGGGAGAATAGGTCGCGGGGTGCTGGCCCGGGTTTTGTCGGCCAACGGCGGCCAGCGACCAATGGGTCAATGCCCGATCTTGCAAATCGCTGATGATTAGCGTCGCCTCGCCAATCGACACAATGACCTCGCGAAGTTGTTCTCCCGGGCGCGGGCGCCACAGGGCGGTTGCCTCCAATCGCTGGTATTGCTTTAGCGCGGTCATTGTTGTGCGAGCTGCTTTGCCTAACGTTATCGAACGATTTTAGTACGCCTCACATCACAAGGGTACCATATATTATAAACTGGCTGCCACCTTGCGCAATTTGAATTTCCGGATCTTTCCGGTCGCCGTTTTTGGCAGCTCCTGAAACACAATCTTTTTGGGTGCTTTAAAGCCTGCCAGGACTTTCCGGGAAAATGTGATCAGATCCGCCTCAGTCGGGGTGGTATTTGGTTTCGGTTCAACAAAGGCACAGGGCACTTCGCCCCATGTGTCGTCCGGTTTGGCGACCACGGCGGCTAGCAACACATCCGGATGTGCCATCAACACGCCTTCAACCTCGACCGAGCTGATGTTTTCGCCACCCGAAATGATGATGTCCTTAGCGCGGTCCGCAATCTGGATATAGCTGTCGGGATGCTGAACAGCGATGTCGCCGGAATGAAAATATCCGCCAGCAAAGGCCTCTTTCGTGGCTTCGGGGTTTTTATAATACCCTTTCATCACCGAATTGCCACGGATCATTATCTCTCCCTGTGCGGTGGAATCCCGATTGATCCGGGCCATGTTTGAATCCATCACGGTGATGTCTTCCATCTGGGGAAAGGCGACGCCTTGGCGTGCCTTAATTGCCGCCTTGGTGCCGCCATCCTGCCCGTTCCAGGCCGAGCGCCAGATGCATTCGGTCACATGCCCATAAGTTTCGGTTAGCCCATAAACTTGGGTTACATTGAACCCCATCGGTTCTATCTGGGCGAGAGTGGCTGGGGCGGGGGGTGCCCCGGCGGTGAACACCTCGACCGTGTGCTCAAAATGGCGTCGTTCGCTTTCTGGCGCGTTGACCAGCATATTCAACACGATAGGGGCACCGCCCAGATGGGTCACACCTTCATCCGTGATCGCGTCAAAGATATTGGCTGCGGTGATGTCGCGGCAACAGATCAATGTGCCGCCTAACAGCGGCATCATCCAGGTGTGGTTCCAGCCATTACAATGAAAGAGCGGGACGATGGCGATGAAAACAGGATGCAAAACCATGCGCCAGCTGATCGGTGTGCCCATCGTCATAAGATAGGCACCGCGATGGTGATACACGACGCCCTTGGGCTGCCCCGTGGTGCCCGATGTATAGTTTAGTGCCAGGCTTTCCCATTCGTCCCGTGGCAGGATCCATTGAAAGTCTGGAGCGGCTCCGGCCAGCACATCCTCATAAACCGGATAGCGACCGGTTGCTGCGAAACCGGCACCTGCATCCGGTACCTCAATGATCTGCGGGGCGGTCCCCCCCATCTCTTGCGACGCCGCTTCGGCCAAGGGAATGAACTGCGTGTCAACCAGCACCACTTTGGCACCGCCATGGTCGAAAATATAGGCGACCGTTCCGATATCCAGGCGCGTGTTGATGGCGTTCAGCACGGCACCGCAGGCCGGGACGCCAAAATGCGCCTCCGCATGGGCGGGGATGTTGGGCAAAATGGTCGAGACAACATCACCGGGGGCAACGCCCATTCGGACAAGGGCTGCGGCCAGACGGGTGCATCGGTCGATGTATTCAGCATAGGTTTTTCGATGCGCACCATAGACGACCGCCAAAATATCCGGAAATACCAAGGCGGCCCGTCGCAAATGCGACAAAGGGGTCAGCGGAACGTAATTCGCATCGGTTTTTCCCAGCCCGGATTCATCTGCCATCCATCCCATAAGACCCATCCTTCCCTGGTTTTGCGGATTGGAAATTTACGCGACTATGGCGTATCGGTGGCCCCTTTAAAAGGTGCTGCGTACGCTTTGAGTTCGGTAAGGGCTCCGGTCTATGATTATCAGTCCCGGTCAACGTTATGTTATCAACATTTCCAAAAACTGGGGGGTATCTTTAGTATCACTATCTGTTGACATTCGCCGGTTCCAATTTTCCCAAATCCGTGATTCAAGCTTCCGCAATGGCGGTTTGAACGAACGAAAGTCGGCTGGTGATTTCAGATGAGCTTTGGGAACAGATTGTGTCTCTGTTGCCTGGCAAGGATGGGGACCCGGATGCGACGGAAAGCAACCCCCGCTTGTTCCCCGCATATCCCTGAGGCCTTTTCCCGGCGCGTACGGACCGGCTCGCCATGGCTGGCTCCGGGGGGCGGGGAGTGCAATACGGTCTTCAAGCGGTTGCGCCGACGGGTGAACAACGGGGGAGTTCGAGTGTGTTTTCAATGCCGTGAGCGGGCGAGCCGGACCCTGAATACGCCCCGGGAATATGCTGTTGTCGATGGAACAATTCTTTTGAAGCACTGCTGGCCGACAAGGACTGCCAAAGGCATTGGATGAGGGTGGCACAACTGCCGTCATCCTTGCAGAATTGAACCGGAAAGAGCCACATGATACGACAAGACTGCCACCGATTACGTCGCGAATTGCTACCTGGCCACGGACCTTGAGCAATCGACATGGTTTAGAACCCTTTCTTGCATCAAAGCTGTGTCAGGTGCCGTCGGCGCGGTGAACATGCACGGCACACGGCGCGTGGCGGACGACACGGGCGGCGGTCGATCCCAATAGGTAATCGCTGAGACCCGGGCGATGGGAGCCCATTACAATACAGGTGATGTCGTGTTCTTCTGCAAATTCAACGATACTGCGATACACGTGGCCTTCGACCACATGCGTAGTGATGCCTTCGATTCCTTGCATCTTGTCCCGCATCAGATTGCGGGCACGTTCAAAGGCCATCGTGGACAGGTCGTCTTTCTGGATTGCATGGGCTAAGCCATAAGGTGCCTCGACTACATGCAGTGCCAGGATCGTCCCGTCGCTGGACGCCAGTTGCCGCGCGATTTCAAACAGCTTGGATGACAATCCGTGATCCAAGGCCAGCGAGACCAGTATGTTGCGGTACAATTGACCCTCCTATAGGTGCGCAGGCCGGTCAGGACCCGGGGGAAAGCACGATTTTGGGTGATGAAACCCGGTGATAGCGCAGGTCATCAAAGGCGCGGGGGCCATCGGACAGGGGCCGATGTTCGATCCAGTCCAATGGACCTAGTGTGCCGTCAAAAATAGCCTGGGCTGTGTCTCTGAAATCTGCGTTTGTATAGGTGTAGGTGCCTATGAACGTCACCTCCTGGAGCGTCAGGCGCCGGATGTCTAGCATGCTGGTATCTTCTTCTCCCAGGCCAACATGTGCAATCACGCCACCGGGCATGACATGTGTCGAGGCCGTCGCTCTGGTGACCGCGTAGCCGACGGCGTCAACCACGACCGGCCATTCGCCGGAAGCCGTTTCCACCACGGTCTGGCCAATAGCGCGTAGCCTCGCGGTCCGGTTGATATTGGGTTCCACGATTTCAACATCCTCAACCCCTTTAGCGTTGAAAATCAGCGCAGCGGCCAATCCAATTGCGCCGCCGCCCAGAACCAATGCCCGGGGTGTTACATCGGGGTGCAGGGCAGCCAGGGCCAGGCGGGCCGCGTGCCAGCTGACGGCCAGAGGTTCCGTCAACGCGGCCTTGTCCAGCGGAACATCGTCCGGCACAGTCACCAAGTTTCGTTCAGGTATGGCCACATATTCCGCAAACGCGCCTTCGCGCGGTTGCATCGATATGATTTGGCGATGGGGACACAGGTTTTCGCGACCTGCTTTGCAGGCTGGGCAGAGCCCGCAGGTTACCAACGGATTGACCGTCACCCGGTGTCCGTCCATCGCGCCGCCTGCAACAGTTCCCGCAGCCTCGTGCCCCAATATCAAAGGGGCGGGACGACGGGCGTCGTGCCCCAGATAGGCATGCATGTCGGACCCGCAAATGCCTGCGGCTGCGACACGCATCAATACTTCGTCCGGGCCTGGCTGTGGCATCGGCCGGTCGCGCATAGCCAAGGTTTCGACGCCTTCATAGACCAAAGCCTTCATTTTGGCTGTACCCCCCCATCCACCATCAATAGCTGACCAGTGATATAGGCCGACGCGTCTGAACACAAAAATAAAATCGGACCATCGATATCGGAAAGCCGCCCGTTGCGTCCAGTACAGGTCTGCGCGTACCGGACCGTCAAACACGGGTTTCGTCAATTCGGTGGGACAGAACTCGGATCCGATTGCATTGGTGGTGATGCCGAATTTCGACCAGGTCTCGGCCATTGCGCAGCCCATTTGAACCGATCTTGCCTTTGTGGTGCCGTGTGCAATTCTGCCGGGAGAGACGCGGGTGCTTTGCAGTGATGCAAATGTTCACGACCAGCCCCCATGCCCTGTCCTGCATGGCGGGGACCAGCGCTTGAGTCAGGAAAATCGGTACCGATAAGTTCAGAGACATCGTTGTATTTCAACCGTCTGGTGTCACATCATCGGCCGCCTCCGCCAGTTGATCCGGCGCTGCGACGGTCAGGTCGGCTTCGACTACCGCCGCATATCCGTCCATCTCTTGCCGCCATGTCTGCAACTGGTTCAGACACCGGGTCAGGCCCATAACCTAAGCGCCCACTGCGATCCGTGTGCTGGCCGCCCGCTGGATCCAAGCTACCGCTCGCGCCTGTGACACAGGCAATCCGGCCCGTGAGATCAAACAGATCTCGGGGGTCAGTCATGCGCCGAGAGGTCGAATTTTTCTTCGGGGAAGTATTTGGCCAGACGCATATCGGCGGCGCGCGCATGGCCTTCCATGCCTTCCAGACGCGAAATCCGTGCCGTTGCCTCGGCGACCGGTTTGGATCCTTCGCGCGTTGTCCGCTGCCAGGTAACGATTTTCATGTATTTGTGCACGCTCAGCCCACCGGTATAGGATGCTGCACCGGATGTCGGCAGAACGTGGTTCGTTCCCGCAGCCTTGTCCCCATAGGACACCGTTGTTTCCTCGCCCAAAAATAGCGAGCCATAGCAAGTTAGCCGATTCAGCCACCAATCCAGATCATCGGCCTGAACGGTCAGGTGTTCCGGGGCATAGTCATCCGAAGTTGCGGCCATTTCCTCCCGGTCGTCACAGACGATCACCTCGGCATAGTCGCGCCACGCAGCGGCGGCGTTTTCACGGTTCAGTTCAGGCAGATCGTCAATCATGCCGGGCACCAGGTGCATCACCTCTTCAGCCAGTGGTTTATGGTTAGTGACCAGCCAAACCGGCGAGTTATAGCCGTGTTCGGCCTGGCTGACCAAATCGGTGGCGACGATATGCGCGTCCGCCTTGCTGTCTGCCAGGATCAGGCTGTCCGTCGGGCCGGCAATCATGTCGATGCCGACACTTCCAAAGAGGGCACGTTTGGCCTCGGCCACAAACTGGTTGCCCGGTCCCACCAGAATATTGGATTTTGGCTGACCAAACAGGCCATAGGCCATGGTGGCAACGGCCTGAACCCCGCCGATCGCCATGATTTGGTCTGCGCCACAGATATGCGCGGCATATGCGATGGCGGGTGAGACGCCTTCACCCGGCTGCGGCGGCGAACAAACCGTGATGTGGCGGCACCCCGCGACCTTGGCCGTGGTGACAGTCATGATCGCGCTGGCAATATGCCTGTACCGGCCCGCGGGTACATAGCAGCCCGCGGCATCCACCGGGATCGCCTTTTGCCCGGCGATAAGACCGGGCACGATCTCGTATTCGATATCGGACACGGTCGATTTCTGCTGTTCAGCAAAACGGCGCACGTTGTCGTGCGCGAACAGGATATCCGCCTTGAGCTTGTCGGTCACACGGGCTGCTGCCGCTGCAATGTCGTCCGCATCCAGGATGAGGTTACCATCATATTTGTCGAATTTTGCGGCATATTCCAATGCTGCCACATCGCCGCGATCCGAAATGTCAGCCAGAACGGATGCTACGGTTTCGCGTACTTCGCCTGCATCGGAGACCGAGGTTTTTTCTGCTTTTTTGAGGTAGGTTCGGGTCATTTTATGACTGTCCAATCTTCCTGTAGTGTCACCGTCAGGTACCGTGCTGTGCGTAATCGATAAAGGCAATGCCAGGCCTGCCGGTCAAAAGTTCCGGTACATGCGCGAGAGATTGCACAAACGTGTCTATTGCCAAGGCAAATATGGAATAAAACGTGTCTATTGCCAAGGCAAATATGGAATAAAAGGTGCCGGTTTCAAGGTATCGGAATTCCTGCAACATCGCCTGTTCCACCAACATGATCGTCATTGACCGCACATACATCACCCCAATCCCCAGATTGATTGTGATCAACAGGATGAGGGCGGTGTCCACGATGATCGTCTGGCCGGGGGTTGCTGTCAGATCGACGGATTACGAGCCGAAGCGGGGACCTCCGACGATCCTGCCCGACGATCCAGACGTGCATTTCAGTGCTGACACGCAAGCGCGGTAGATCAAGAAAGGCTCGAATCGTACGCTGGGCTACAAGTATGAAATCCAATGGCTTTGCGCGCCCGGACGAAGGCCTCATCGACAAGGTCCACAAAGGGCACCTGCGAACTGGGCCGAGAGCCCCCGGGTTCGGTACCATGGTCGAAGGGGCGAACGCGCGGGCGGGTGTCGGCCCGACAGGCCCTATGCCAGCAAGGCCAACCAGGGACGGGACGCCCTGCGCGGTCGCCACCGTGACGGGGTCATGCGAACGGCCCACCCGTCATCAACCCTTGCGCGCCTGGGAAAAACGCGGGGGCAGGCTGATCGCCAATGGCGGCGATCAGGCAGAACCTGCGGGGAGCCGCAAACAGGATCATCCTCAACCCGCAAACACCGGCAATTGCATAACCGGACCACGAAAACCGCCTTGCCCGATATGAGGCCAAGTAAGGCCAGCGGACCGAACAGAATGGCCAAATCGAAGTTTCCGCTAAAAATCACGCGCTCACGCAGAGTTCTTTCATCAGAGAGGTCCCGCCAAAGGCCGAAATGGTGCCATGTGAATGCTCAATAATCCGCAGATATTCATCCGGGGCAGGTAGGGCCGATTGTACGGCTTCAAAAATGGGTTGATCTGGGCAAAGATCGCCACAACCGCCAGCGGAAAGACGACCCGCATACCGAACACTGCAATCAGGATGCCCCGGATCAGAAAGCGTTTGCGCCAGATGGGCGTCATCTCTTCCAGTTTGTTGGCATTTATGCTCGCGTTGTCAAAGGACCGCGCAATTTCCAGTGCGGCCAGGAACCTTGCCGATCATCAGGGCCGATCATCAGGAAAGAGGCGATGCACGTTCAATGTGCCCACTGTTGCACATTCCAGCCAGGCAGACAGGAACAATCCAGCCGCTGTGACGACCGGTGGCTAAAAGAGCCATGAGAGCGAAGACCGCGGCTGTGTCA
This sequence comes from Paracoccaceae bacterium, assembly GCA_014623385.1. Taxonomy (GTDB): domain Bacteria; phylum Pseudomonadota; class Alphaproteobacteria; order Rhodobacterales; family Rhodobacteraceae; genus JACOMT01. Next base: position 9,972 of record JACOMT010000003.1, on the reverse strand, counting down.
TGGCACCTAACCCCCCATGATCCTGGGTAGCCACAGCACCAGCTGCGGGAAGGTAAACAGCAGGATCAGACCCAAAAGCTGTACCAGCATGAACTGCATCATGCCCAGATAGATGTCCTTGAGATCCCAGTTCGGGACAACCCCTTTGAGGAAGTAGGCCGACAGGGCCACCGGCGGCGACAGCCAGGCTGTTTGAAGGTTCACCGCAACAAGTATCCCAAACCACACGAGCAGATCATAGGTGTTGTCAAACCCGGGCAGGTCCAATGCGATCACCGTGGGCAACAGGATTGGCACCACGATCAAAACAATGGGCACCCATTCCAGCGGCCAGCCCAGCAGAAAGACCAGTGCCATGATCAGGATCAGCACCATGTAGGGTGACATCTCGAGCGCCAAAAGCCCGTCGGTCAGCATTTTGGGGGTGCCGAGGCTGGAGAACTGCGCGCCAAAGAAGTTGGATGCGGCCACCAGGAACATGATCAGAACGGTGATTTCCAGTGTCTTGACCAGACAATCCATGAAGCCCCTGAACGAGAATTTTTGGTAAATCAACGACAGCAAGATAGCACCAAACGCGCCCATCGCGGCAGCTTCTGCCGGGGTTGCGAGCCCCAAAAGGATCGACCCCAACGCAAAGCCTATCAGGATAGTCGGCGGCATCAGCCCTTGAAAAAACTCGTCCCAAAGACTGGAGAAATAGAAGTTATCCTTTGCATCCGCCCGGTAGAGCGGCAGGACCAGATAGGCCGCGACCGCCATCAGAACGAGCCATGCGATAGTGATCACCGTCGCGGTGCCGGACAGTTGGCCGCCCAAGAGGGCCAGTAACGAAATCAGCATCTGACCACCAATGGCGATGGGCGCGACAATGCGAAGAACAGTGAAGTTCTTGTAGGCCATATAGGCCACACCCAGTGCCGCCAGTGTTGCGAGCAAACCGGCAAAAGGTATGGTTTCTGCAAATACTCCGCTCAGTGCCCACCCAAAGACCCGACACACCGCCAAAACACCGACCGAGATCAGCACGACCTCGATCCCATAGCGGTTTGACGTTACCTGCTGATCATCTTCCGCCAGAATCGGACCAAGTGACGGGTTCAGCCAACACCGCCCCAGCGTATAAAACAGGTACAACGACGCCAAGAGCGCCCCTGGGATAAAGGCCGCACGGAAGAGATCGAGCACCGATACCTCGAGGACGGGCCCCATAACGATCAGCATGATTGACGGTGGGATCAGGATGCCCAGGGTCCCGCCCGCGGTGATCGTGCCCGCCGCAAGTTGCACATTGTAGCCCGACCGGCTCATCGTGGCACCCGCCATGATGCCCAAGATCGTGACCGAAGCCCCCACGATCCCGGTTGCCGCCGCAAAGATCGTGGAAACCACCAGAACCGCAATATACAGAGCCCCGCGTACCCGGGACATGATCATCTGAATGGATCCGAACAGGCGTTCCATCAATCCCGCCTGTTCCATCACGATGCCCATCAGAACAAAGAGAGGAACCGCCATCAGCTGATCGTTCAACATGGTCGAGTTGGTGTTCAGCGTCATCAACAGTGTAGTGAGCTTGAAGTTCGTGCCCCAGATGCCGAACACAAAGGCAAGAAAGATTAGTGTGAAGGCAATCGGGAAACCGATAAAAATCACGAACAACATCGCGCCCAGCATGATGAGGCCGATGGTCGGTTTGGACAGGCTCGGTCGGGCGCTCATAACGTCCGTAAACCATTCGCCTCCGGGTACAATGCCTGGTGCAAAGACCGCCAGGACCAGCCAGATCAATGCAATCAGATAGACGGGCAGGGCACGGATGAACATCTGTTCCCGTTCTTTGCCCATTTTGTGGAACGCCCGGAAAATCTCGGGGATACCCTGTAGCAACAACAGGAAGCCACCGACAGGCATCGCTGCGCGCGCGGGCCACAACAAAGGTCCCCAAGCGCTGTCAATCTGCATGGTTTCACCTGTCGAAAAAGCCAGCCACCAGTATTGCGCCGAGACCACGGTGAAAAAGATCATCGAGGGAATGAAAAACAACAGATATAGCAACGCATCGACCGTTGCTTGCGTTTTGCTGGACCATGACCGGTAGAGGAAATCCGCCCGGATATGGACACCTCGCATCAGACCATAGCCGGTAGCCGCCATGAACACGGCACCTGCCAACATGCGGCTGGTATCATAAACCCACAATGTCGGCCCAAGACCTAGCGAACGGGCAAAATCGCCCAGACCTGCATTGGCTAGAATAGAGAATGAATTGCGGGCGAACACTTCATACACGACGACGGCGATCAAGGGCACGATCAGCAAGGCGATGATCTGGCCCGCGCGGTAGTTGATCACGTCAATGACGGCCGTTACCGGGCGCTGCCAGGAGGTCATATCCTTGGGCGTTTCGCCGGGTTTTTCAGAACGGCGTTCTGCAATCAGCTCGTCGGCAATTTCCAACTCGTCTGGATTGACATCGTCAGACATTATTTATGTCCCTTTATTCGAAAGCAGCCTCTTGATCGGGGCGGCTTGCCAATAAAGACAGAAAGATTGGGGAACCGCCCCGGAACGATGCCCGGGGCGGTAAAAGGATTACTTCAGCGTGTCGGCGTGGGCTTTGCCCAGACCCGCGTTTGACGCTTGCGCACCGGCCCAGAACGGAACTGCGATGTCGGCAAAGTCTTTTTGCGATTGCCAAACTTCGGCAAAGAACTCGTTCTCGTCCGCAGCGGCTTGCAATGCGTTTTTCGCAGCTGACATGTACTCGGTGAAGTAGTCTGCAGGCGTGTCTTCCAGAATAACACCGTGGTTATCTGTCAGATCCTTTAGCGCTTTGCCGTTTTCGTAGATACGATAAGACATGGACTTGGACAGGGATGCGTTCGCCGCAACTTCCAACGCCTTTTTCTCGATATCCGTGAGGCTGTTATAGAAGTCCAGGTTTACGTACATGTCCGCGTTCACGACGACTTGGTGCAGACCTTGCAGATAATAGTGCTTCAGCACTTTCTGGAAGCCGAAGACCGAGTCAGGTTTCGGGCAGCACCATTCGGCAGCGTCAATCGTACCTTTTTCCAGCGCAGGCAGGATGTCGCCACCACCCATCGCAACGGCCGGAACGCCAACGTCAGCATAGGCCGCACCAACCATGCCCGGAGGGGCGCGGAAGCGCATCTGGCGGAAGTCGTCCATTGACTTGATGGGTTCTGGGAACCAGCCTAACGCCTCTGGGCCAACCGGTTGCAACAAGAAGCCTTTGACGTTCACGCCCATTTCTTCCCAAAGACGGTCATACAGTTCTTTGCCGCCACCATACTGAAACCAGCTGAGGAACGCGATGTTGTCAAGGCCGACACCGGCACCAGCAACAGGTGCGCCAAAGAGGTTCGCCGCAACGTGCTTGCCGCCCCAGTAGTGGGTCCATGCAAAGCCGCCTTCGACCAGACCTGCGTCAACCGCATCCATGATGTCGCGTGGTCCGACAACGGCACCGGCGGGCAATACTTCGATGGTGAGCGAGCCATCGGTCAACGCGGCCACGTCTTTGCCGAATTCGTTGAGCATGAACACTTCGTCGGCGGTATTGGGCAGCACCGATTGAATGCGCAGGACCTTTTCGGCCACGGCGCTCGATGCCATCAGCGCCAACGCAGCTGCGCCGAACGCCAAAGTCTTGATATTCAACATTTAACTTCTCCCTAGAGTTGGTTGTCTTCTGTGTGTCTTGTTCCCCCCGAAGTCGAAGACAAAGCCACGGGGTGAAGGGATTTATCCGGAATGATCCTTCGCCATTTTATAGGATACGTTCCCGGAACGCATAAAAGCACAGGTCATGGCGCGATGTCCTCCAGAATCATCGTACTTGCCTTTTCGCCAATCATGATCGCAGGGGCGTTTGTGTTACCGCTGGTGATTTGCGGCATGATCGAGGCATCTGCCACCCGCAGTCTCGACACACCGCGTACGCGCAGGCGCGGATCGACGACAGCCATGGGATCTATGCCCATTTTGCAGGTTCCTGTGGGGTGATAGATCGTTACGGATGTTCTGCGCGCCCAGTCCAGCGTTGCGTCTTCGTCCTCCATGGCCACGCCTTGTCCCGGTGCATGTTCTTCGGTGATGTGCGATTTCAGCGGTTCGTGCTGGGCAATCTGGCGCGCGATCTGAATGCCTTTGACTATCGTCCGGCAATCGGTTGGCGTGTCCAGATAGTTTGGATGGATTGCCGGATGGTCATCCATATTGGCCGATGTCAGCGTCAGATGCCCCGCGCTTTCCGGTCTGAGTTGTAGCACCGACGCAGTGAATGCCGAAAACCGATGCGCGCCTTCGCCGGGACTGTCGGTGCTGAATGGTTGAATGTGAAACTGGATATCCGGTGTTTCCATATGCGGTTCGGTTTTCAGGAAACCGGTACCCAAGCTGGCCGCCATTGTCATTGGGCCGGTTTGGGTCAGGGCGTATTGGGCCGCGATCAGCACTTTTTTGAACAGATTGTTGGTTTCGACATTTATGGTGCTCAGGTTGGTTTTGAAAACGAGTCGCGCCTGAAGGTGATCCTGCAAGTTCTTACCGACACCTTTCAGTTCTGCCGTCATCTGGATGCCGTGCGGCGTGATGTCCTCGGGATCGCCAATGCCTGACAACATCAGGATTTGCGGCGATCCGATGGCCCCCGCGCTCAGCACGGTTTCCCTGTGTGCCCGGATATCCTGCATGTGACCTTTGATGTGCGCGCGAACCCCCACGACCTGACCGTTTTCGATCAACAGCCGTTCGCATTGTGCATCTGTAATAATTCTCAGATTGTCTCGTCCCTCGGCGGGCCGCAGATAGGCAACAGCAGAAGAACATCGGCGCCCTCCTTTCATCGTCAGTTGAAAATACCCGACACCTTCCTGATCGTAATCGTTGTAATCCTCGGTCCGTTTGTATCCTGCGGCCACCGCTGCCTCGACCCAATGATCGACAATTTCACGCGTCAGTCGCGAATTCTGCACCGAGAGCGGGCCGTCACGGCCACGCAAATCGGTGCTGTTCGGGCCTTTCCAGCTCTCAGACCGCTTGAAATGCGGCAGGACATCTTCCCATGACCAGCCGGTACAGCCCATTTGCGCCCAACCGTCATAATCCTGCGGCTGCCCACGGACATAGAGCAGGCCGTTGATCGAACTGGAGCCGCCTAGCACCCGACCCCGGGGCCAGGATATTGATCGGTTGGCAATTCTGGGGTCGTTTTGTGTCTTGTAACACCAATCCGTACCGGGATTACCCATGGTTCGAAAATACCCCACGGGCACGTGAATCCATAGGTTCCGATCACGCGGCCCGGCTTCCAACAACGCGACGCGATGCCGCCCGTCAGCCGATAGGCGATTGGCCAAAACGCATCCGGCAGACCCGGCACCGACTATGATAAAGTCAAATTCCATCTGCAAACGTCAAAAAATAATATTTTTCCCTTTCGATTTTTTACATTTTGGTTACACTACAACGATTCGTAATGAAAACAATGGCAAAATTAAAATACTCAAAAATTCGAAGGAAACTGGCGACCGAATACCCACCAACCTGCGTCGTCTAATTATTCTCGAAGTGTTGGGTCAAAGCGACCGCGCCATGACCGAGACCGGGATCAATGAAAGCCTAGATTCGCCAAAATAAACCCCGAATCAGTTTTGCGCCATGTTGGAGCGCGAAGGGGTTCTGACCCGCCATGGCAACTCCAAACGGTTTCAGGCAGGATACTGTTTGCGCGATCTAGGCGCGGGCCTGCTGCATAATTCTTGGTCCCTATACCGCTCGATATCATTTCTTGATCGAGGCCGCCCGTCAGTTGCGCGAGACCGTGAGCTTTGTTATGCTCGAGTTGGATAGGATGAGCTATGCTGACCGGGTTAAAACCGATTAAGTCATATTGACATTCGCCGAATCGGATTTTTCCAGATCCGTGATTGAAACTTTCGCAATGAAGATTTGAATGAACGAATGTCGGCTGGTGATTTCAGATAAGCTTTGGGAAAAGATTGCGTCTCTGTTGCCCGATAACGATGGGGAACCGGGTGCCACAGAAAGCGACACCCGCATATTCCTTAAGGCCGTGGTGGAACCTTCTCTCGAGAAGTTTGGGAAGTGGAATACGGTCTTCAAGCGGTTGCGCCGACGGGTGAAAACGGGGGGCGGGAGTCTTTTCAATGCCGCGAGCGGTGAGCTGGACCCTGAATACGCTCCTGGAATACGCTGTTGTCGATGCAACAATTGTTCAAGCTCGCCAAAAGGCATCAGGGACAAAAAGGGAGCTCAAAATCAGACCGTCGGCTGCTCTCGTGGTGGATTGACAACGAAGATTGGCACCCTGGTCTACGCCTATGGCAATCCGGCCCGGGTCCTGCTTGTGCCGGGACAGGTGTACGACATGATAAGGTGTTGCCCCTTTGATTGGCGGCATTCCCTTTGAAGTGCTGCGGCCGACAAGGGTTCCCAAAGGCATTGGATGAGGGTGACGCTACCGCCGTCATCCCTCCAGAATCGAACCGGAACCAGCAACGCGATTATGATACTGACATGTACAAATGGCGTCATCTGAGCAAACCCTACCTCGCAAGGATCAAGGAATTCACAGGCATAACCACGCGATACAACAAGATTTGCACCATTTACGTCGCGAATTGCTACCTGGCCACTATGCTCATCGTCGCGCGATGAATGCCAACGGACCTTAACATTTACATAATACATATGGCTTGGCACCAGCGCCGAATCTATTTTTTAATTAAATCTGAAGGTAAATCTAAAGTGCCGCATAGTACCACTTCATCATACAATGAACGAAAGGTTAAAACCAGAAAAGTAGTTGCCAGTTATTGCATCCCCGATGATTCAGTTGTCTCTAGCGATGCTTTAACTGCCCCGTGCTTTATTGCGGTACTCTCCGTCATCGCCGCAGGAACGCTTGGACCGTGCCGCTGGCGGTAGTAAAAAAACTGATAGCCCCATCTTGGAATTGCAAGCGATCTACGCCGACCGCTTCTAGGTTGCCTGAGATGCGCAAACCCTCTTTGCTCTCGAAGTTCATTGCCTTTTCCGCCATCTCCATGGTATTCGCGAGTTCGCGAGAGAAGTCATATCTGATTATACCAGCGATGATATTTCGCACGACCTGCAAGTTGATCACCGTGATTAGCGTGTCCGCCAGTATACTTGAGGTTTCAGACGATATCCGCAAGTGCTCCACAAGCAAGAGGTTCTTCTCGCCGTCGATCTGTGGCAGGATTTCAAGTTCCATACTGCCCTCAAAATCGAACCATCCAAAAACATCAATGGTCCTCAAAAACGCGGAACGGTTGTCGTAACCGACCTCAGCTATTAACCGGATACCCTTGGCCTCGCTGATCAACACTTGGAAATTTGAAGCAGTGAACGATCCCTGTAAATCGCCCTCGTCGATCTCGATTGTCAGGCTGTTTTCTAGTTGAGAGTTGATCGCTCTTTGGATCTCCTCGGCTTTGACCATTACGGGAACCGCGAGATTAAAGTGACCGTCTTCGAATTGAGCGTGTTGCAAGGGCAGCAGTGCGACCGGTTCCCCGACGACGGGGCGCGGTCCTATGAGGACGCGGGCATCTCCAGACACAGTAATTTGGGTCTCTAGGCGTTTGTTGGACACCGAGATGCCGCTGTAGGCGACCCCCAACGGTCGGAATGTGACCCATGCTTCCGGTGTCAAGGACAACTGGATTGGCTTTTGCACCTCAAGCCACACCTCGTTAACACGACCCCGTATATCAAGTTCGTCGATTGCAGAAATAATTTTATTCTCTATTTCCTTCATTTTTTCACGGAGTTTCGGCTCGACCATGCTGCCGATGGTCACAGTAATCAAGTCTAATATCTTCAGTGTTGGACGCTTGTCCCAGCGGAAGTCGGAAGACAGATCGACGGAAAGTTCCCAATTCTCCGATAAGGTTGGTGTAGCGCTGACGAAAAACGTCGCATCGGCTTTGGCAGTCTCGCTCACCCCAGTCGCCTTCGCGGAACCGCTCGCACGCACGGGAAGCGAGACCACGAGAGTTTCGCCGGATCCATTAATCGTCAAGTCTCCTCGCTTATCGACGTACCCATCGATGTCACAGTAAATATCGGGCGACACCTTGGTCCAGCCGTCACATGAATACCATTTCCAGCCTTTAAAACAAGGGTACTTGTATTTTACCCGCTTCGTAGGCACACATAATTCTTTTTCTTTATGAATCGTCTCTAAACGTGTAGGGAGTGCTTTATTGACGCGTTCCTCAACAACAGAAAGATCGACTGAGATCAGAAACGTGATTGAAGAACTCTGTGCTTCGTCCGAAAAAGTAACTTTTGGTATGAGCTGCAAAAATAGAATTGCTATCAAGTAAAATTGAAATTTTATACTAGTTCTTTCTCTTGTACACCCTGTGTGGCTCATAATGAGCATTCGACTGTCAACCTATTTAGACGGATTTGTTGTACAAAGCAAGCATACTCTGACCGCAATTCCCCTTTTCCCGGATAAGACTGGTCCGACTGCCTGTGTCAAGGGTCTGCCAAGGGAGCGGTGGAGCGATTGGGCACCGTACACCCGTGCTTTGCCTGTCGAAATCTTTGGCCATGGAGTCTGGTATCGGTCATCTTTGCTGTGGTGCAACTTCGACGGTGCCCCCACTGCACCGCTGCCATGGGGAGTGCTCGGGATATTTATAGGCTCGCAGCACTGCCCCCAAGCTGTCCGACTTACACGGCTTGGCATTCTTGCGTGGCGGGATGATAGCTGTGGCCACTTTGGCAGCGATCTATTGTGCCATGTTGGCATAGTTATGCGCATTCATGCCTGATCCGGTTTGGTGCGGGCCGCTTCAATACACCGTTTAACCGCCCCCCGAAACCCGTTTCCCGTCGTTTTTTATACCCAAAACCGGTGGAAAATTCGGGGTTCTGGCCATTTCCACCCCCCGTTTTCCCGGAAAGCGCAGTATTCCCGTCACTTTACAGTTGGCTGTGCGTGTTTACGCCGCTTGTGCTACCTTTGGTCCAAAGCGGCCGTAGAAGGTTTCGCCTTTCTCGGCCATTTCCCGCAAGAGCGGCGGACAGCCGAATCGCTCGCCAAATTGTTCAGCCAGCTCGTCACAGCGCCGGGCGGCGCAGGGGGTACCGATGATGTCCAGCCAGCTGAACGGACCGCCGGACCATGGGGCAAAGCCCCAGCCAAAAATCGCGCCCACATCGCCTTCGCGGATGTCCATCAGCACGCCTTCTTCCAGCGCGCGCACGGCTTCCAGCACTTGGATGAACATCAGGCGTTCCTGCACCTTGATCAGGCTGGGCTGGATTTCGGTCGGCGGGAACTTGTTGTGGATGCCTTTCCAGTACTGAACGCGCTTGCCCTGTTCATCATATTCAAAAAAGCCGGCGCGCGTCTTGCGGCCCAAACGCCCTTGCGCTTCCATCCAAAAGATCACGTCATCTGCCGACGAGGCCGCATAGGCATTGCCTAGCGCCGCCTTGGTTGCGCGGGCGATGTTCGCGCCGAGATCAATCGAGGTTTCGTCGATCAACCGAATCGGTCCCACCGGAAAGCCCAGCTGTTGCGCGGCATGATCCACCAGCTGCGGCACGACCCCTTCGGCGATCATCCGCGCACCTTCGTTGATATACGGGATGATGCAGCGGTTGGCGTAGAAAAAGCGCGCGTCATTGACGACAATCGGCGTCTTTTTGATCTGGCGGACATAATCCAGTGCCTTTGCTGTGGCCCGGTCACCGGTTTCGTTGCCCTTGATGATCTCCACAAGCCGCATTTTTTCGACGGGCGAGAAAAAGTGGAGGCCGATGAATTGCTCAGGCCGTTTTGACGCTTTGGCCAAGTCAGTGATTGGCAAGGTGGATGTGTTGGATGCAAATATGCAATCCTTTGGTATGATCGCCTCTACCTTCTGGGTCATCTCC
>JACOMT010000002.1:45919-75936 GCA_014623385.1 Paracoccaceae bacterium | reverse complement strand
TCGAACCATCCAGCCGCTTGGCTTCTTCACCAAACCATTCAATGAACGATGCGCCATAAGCCACCTCTGTGCTGGATTCGGCAAAAGACTTGCCCTGCTCAAGGCTCATCAAACCGGCAAGAATGCGTTGATTGGCGACCATCAGGTCAAACCATTTCCGAAGCACCTGGGCGCGTTCCTTGCCGGTACGGTCGCGCCACTCGCCCCACGCATCATTTGCCGCCGAAATTGCGTGATTCACGTCGTCGACTGTGCAGCTTGCAACCGCCGCAATCACATTGCCCGTTGCTGGATCGTTTACGTCAAACCGCTCACCGTCCTTTGCCTCAACCCAATTGCCCGCAACAAAGGCATCGGTTCGGAAAAGATCGTGCGCCTGAAGCTCTTCTACCGTCGGGAATGAAGCAGCCTCAGTCATGACAGAGCCTTTTCTGCAACGTCCAGTACGCCAGCGGCATCCAATTTGTAATGCGCATAGAGATGCGTTGGAGGAGCAATCAGACTGTATTCGTCGTAAATACCGTGACGCACCAGCCGCGCGCCGGTCCCTATCTCGGCCATCACTTCCGCGACAGCGCCCCCAAGCCCCCCAAGGACGTTATGTTCTTCGACGGTCAGGACAACCGACGACTTTGCGGCCTCCAGAACGGCGTCCTGATCTAGGGGTTTCAGTGTATGCATGTCCACGACACCCACACTGTGACCTTTCTCACGCAGCACTTTGGGGCTTCCAGAGACGGGTGAAGGGTCGAACCCGTGGCAATAATCGTAAGATCGCTCCCTTGACCATGCTTGATCGCTTTGCCGATCTGGAACTCAGGCTTTGCCCCGTACACGTCTGGATCCCGACCGCGCATGATACGGAAGTAAATTGGCTCTGGCCAATCATTGGCTGCGCGAATAGCGGCCTTAAGTTGCTCCCCGTCCGCCGGTGCAATTACGGTCAATCCGGCAATGGAACGCGCAATCGCAATATCCTCGGTCGCATGGTGGGAGGTGCCATAGAACCCGAGGGATATTCCCGCATGGTGTCCAATCAGTCGAACGGGGAGCTTCGAATAGGCGACATCCATTCGAATTTGCTCACAGCACAATAGCATCATAAACGAAGCAAATGTCGCAACATAAGGTTTCATGCCAACGGCAGCCATGCCGGCAGCGGCGGACACCATGTTCTGCTCGGAAATACCGAACTGCACAAAGCGATCCGGACATTCCTCGTGGAACTTTGAAAGCCCGTTCGAATACTGCAGATCAGCGGTTCCGGCGACGATAGGTTCACCTTGCGCGACCAGCTCCAGCAAAACATCCGAAAGCGCGTCCAAACCGGGCGTTACGGCGTTCAGCTGGCGGTACTGCCAGGATTTTTCGGAAAGAGGTTGGTTCATCTCAAATCGCCATCGCCTTGATTTCCTTGATCGCGCGTTCTGCGTCGCCTGGATCCAGGTAACCAAGATGCTGCCATCCCGGCTCGGTTTCCATATAGCTGACCCCTTTGCCTTTTACCGTTTGAGCCAACACCATGACCGGCTTTGTCCGCCCTTTTTCGGCCTTCAAAGCTCTGAACAGCGTGGCGAGATCGGCGACGTCGTGGCCGTCAACCACATATACGTCCCATCCAAAGGCTTCCCATTTTTCGATGATCGGCTCCACACCGATGACATCATCGACCGCACCATCAAGCTGATATCCGTTCCGGTCGATAATCCCCACAAGATTGCCAAGGTTCTTGTCCGCAGCAAACAGCGCCGCCTCCCAGACTTGACCTTCCTGCAACTCGCCATCGCCGATCATGGCGTAGGTCGTGAAATCACTGCCCAACATTTTCGCGGACAATGCCATTCCGGCACCCGCAGATAAGGCATGACCAATCGAACCCGAGCTAAAATCAATGCCCGGTACTTTGGTCATGTCCGGATGGTCGCCCAAAGGATTGCCCAACCGTGTGTAGCCATCGAGGATGTCCTTCGAAAAGAAATCCAGATCAGCCAGAATTGGGAACAGGCCACATGCCGCGTGCCCCTTGCCCATCATGAAACGATCCCGCTCTGACCATGCCGACTCGCCACGGCGAAGATTCATCGTGTCGTAGTACAACACGGCAAAGAGCTCAGCGGCCGAGAAAGCGGACGTATAGTGTCCCACCTTGGCGATCTCGATGAGCCTGATCGTCTCGAGACGCGAGAATTGGGCGCGGTCTTTCAGCTGCGCGACAACATCGTCACTCGGACGAAATTCTTTGGCCCGCGTGAGCACAGACCAATCTCGAGTGTTTTGCGCCATTAGTGCGCCCTCCCTGACAAAACTGTTCAGCTTAAGAATAAATCATTGGACTGATGCCGTAATAGTGAAATAAATTCACATCTGTTTCACCAGACACCTCAATACTGAACCAATTGGCACGCTCGTATCCTGAGCGCGAAATGTGGACAGGAAACCACGGGCAAGCTTTAGGGAGAGGCAAATGAAAGACGGAATGTTTGTGTTCGATGCCGCGGTGCATTGTCAGGATTTTAGCGACGGCCAAATCAAGTCCGGTGACAATGGCCGTCGGGTTCGGATTTTGAGAGAGCAGCTTACAGGCTTTATCAATCTCACGGGTCAGAAAGGCCCACCGCCGGAACCCGAGACATTCTCTGACCCCGATCTTGATTGGGGCATGGATATGCTATTCGGCAAAGCCGACACAGACATGGCCTGTGCATGCTCGGTACCGTTGTTTTCGCATTGGCGCGCCGGGCTCGGGCCGGTAGAGCTTAGCCATGCGCTGAAAGAACGGGATCCTTCGAGAATTATTCTGACAGGTGGGGTAGATCCTGCGTATCACGGTGTCGGCCCCGCACTTGAAGAAATGGAACGCCAAGTTAAAGAACTCGGCGCGGTCAGCTTCAAGTTCTATCAGTACCAGTCGCGCGGCTGTTCATGGCGCGCGGATGACCGGGATATCGCATACCCGTTGTGGGCAAAGGCAATTGAACTTGGTGTCAAAATGGTTCAGTTCCACAAGGGTTTCCCCCTGGAACTTGGACCCGTCGAGGCCTTCAAGCCAAATGACCTGCAATACCCGGCAGCAGATTTTCCAGAGTTGAACTTCGGCATTCACCACTTGGGTGACCCCTATGTCGATGAAACCATCTCGATCGCCAGCCGGTTTGACAATATATACCTGATCCTGCCGCTTTGGTTTAATCAATACTATCTTCAACCGCACAAGATGCTGCATCGCCTGGGCGAGGCATTGCTCTATGTCGGGTCAGACCGCATCTGCTATGGATCCGAGGCCTTCATCTGGCCGCATGTGCAAACCTATATCGATACGCTCGCCAACCTTGAGATGCCGGAAGAGCTACAGGAGAACTGGGGCTATCCGGAGGTCACGCGCGAGATCAAAGAAAACATTCTTGGCAAAGCCTTCGCCACTGGTCTGGGCATCGACCTTGAAGCCAAGAAGCGCGAACTGGATCTGGTGTGATGGCAGCACAAATTGACTCAAACGAGTTGGCAAATGCCTTGGCCCACGTGCGGCCCATGATCCTGGGCCACGGCGGTGATATCGAAATCGACGCCGTGTCGGAAAACGGCGAAGTCAGTGTCCGGCTTGTCGGCGCATGCAAAGCGTGCCCGAACATGGCCATGACATTTGTTGGCCCGGTTCGAACCCGGTTTATGGCCGTTGAGGGCGTAACGGAGGTTCATTGTGAGCAGGTCAACGCCGGACCAAAGGCATTGGTGCGTATCGCACGTCTGTTGGGAGCGCATCCGTTCCCAACAGACTCGGTAGCGACATGATCTATAGAAGCTCGTAGACTTCGCTATATGAGCTAAGAACACGCGCGCCTTCGAGGTCTTTCTTAGGCGCGTGTGGGGCCAGACAGGTCTTCATGCCAGCAGCAAGCCCGGCCCGCGCGCCGGGCAAGCTATCCTCCAGGACAAGACAGTTTTCCGGGTTAACACCTGCGAGATATGCTGCCCGCAAATAAGGTTCAGGTTCAGGTTTGCCCCGAAGAACGTCATTGCGGGACAATGTGATGTCACGGGGGCGCAAACGCCCCGGTGCTTTCAGGTTAGCCTCAAGCAGCATATGATCAGCATTGGAGACGATGCCCTGCTTTATTCCACGTTGACGTAGCCCATCCCAAAGCGCGATAGTCGGCGCAATTGGCCTGAGCTCGTGGCTTTTCAAGATAAATTCTGTATTCCCGCGCAATCCAGTCAAGAAAACTGATCTGCAAGCCGTATCTGTCGCGCACCCAGGCGTAGGTGTCTTCAGCCGCCTCTCCGACTATTCGCTCGGCCAAACTCGGAAGGTGGTTTGTGACCCAGGTCTTCAATGACTTGGGCCAGTGCGTGCGCGTGATGCGGTTCGCTATCAATCAGAGTCCCATCTACGTTCCAGAATACGGCTTCAATCATTTCCAAAACTCATCTGCAGAGCAATCAGCCTACTATACCGGGAGCGGAGGATTGGGCGAATTCTTGAACTCAACTGTTGTGAACATGAGCTCTGTGTCGCCTATATTTGTCAAATCGTGCAACATGAATTCATTCTCTTTGAACTCAAAATGCCGTGTTGTTCCCGGTTCGTAGTCTGCCACTTTGGTCTCGCCCGGCGCATAATGCGAGACAGACCGTCCGGGATTAATCGCCACCCGGAAATAATTCAGCATATGGCAATGAAATCCAACGCGCTCGCCCGGGGCACGTGCGATCCTCCAGCCCCGGACATCGTCGGTGTCTGACACCAATTCGTGCCCAACGCGGCCATTGCGCTGGTTGGTGAAAATTTCGGCTTTGATATCCTCCGGCCAACTTTCATCAACCTTGATATCAGCCACGTCAAACAGTGTGCTCGTCATAGGAAGGCTCCTCCGTTCCATATTTTTTGTTAGATCGTGGGCAGCACACCACCATCAACATCAAGACAGTGGCCAGAAATGAAAACCGCCTGTTCCGAAGCCAGAAAGAGGATGGCGTCTGATACGTCCACAGGTGTTCCAAGCCGTCCTTTTGGAAGACCACTATCATCCAGAAATGCCTGGACTGCGTCCTCGCGATCCGTGCCATACTTCGTGGCAAGTGCATCCAGAAACCCTCCGGGGATGTCCCAAAGCTCGGTGCGTATATGAGCTGGCGCGACGACATTCGAGCGAATGCCACTTCGCGTGAACTCTCGTGCCAAAGCTTTGGACAGCATCAGGGCTGTAGTCCGGCAACAACAGATGCGGCATGCGCCCCGCTTCGGACCCGCAATGCACCAACACGCCGCCACCTGCTTCGAGCATGACCGGGATAACGGCGCGACTCATGCGGAACGTAGCCCATCAGATTGATGTCGAGCGTCCGAAGCCATGCGTCGTCGTCAACCGATAAAACCCTTCACGGGCTGGTGCAACACCCGCGTTGTTCACCAGGACATCTATGCGTCCAAACTCAGCAATGGTGTCTGCAACCACTTGCTCCCCGATCCCGCGTTCCGACAAGTCAGCGGTGACGGGAAGCAATCGGCTGTCGGCCGACAAGTTTTCAAAGCGTGTGGGATCTTGATCGACCCCAACGACTGACGCCCCTGCATTAAGAAAGCGGTGCGCTGTCTCCAGTCCGATGCCAGATCCGGCCCCGGTTACGATAACCTTTTTGCCGTGAAATTTCCCATGATCCAGCATCGGACACTCCTTCCTTACGGGATGATTCGCTCGGCTTTGAGCCGGTCAAACACATCGATGAAGGATTGTTCGGTATCCTGGAATTGGCCGAACCCAAGCGCACGGCATTTGGCCATCGAATGCACGCATTCCATTGGTCGCCCAAGATCAAGATCCGTGTGCCATGCAGACGCGAGTTTCGACAGCGGATTGCGCTGCAGATTGTTTTTTTCAACAATCTTGTCCCAATCCGGCCCCATATCCTTCATCCGCGCTTCCAGCGAATTGAACTCACCCGGGTACTCTCCGACTTCGACCTCGAAGTAATCCGCGATGACCTGCCAGAGCCGGTTCCAACGGAACACGTCTCCGTTCACACCGTTGAAGGCTTCGTTGCGCGCGTTCGGCTCGGTTGACGCCCATACGATCTGTTTTGCCAAGATGCGTGCATCCGTGATGTCGTTCAGACCTGACCACGCCGTAGGAGAGCCAGGGAAGATGAACGGCTGGCCGGTTGCTTTACATACAGACGCATATGTCGCCAGGGTGGCACCGATATTCATCAAGTTTCCGACCGCATAGCCGATGATTGTGTGCGAGCGATGCACTGACCAGCCAAAGCCGTATTTTGCGGAGTATTCCATCACGACATCTTCGAGTTCGTAATAGAAGTTCTTCTTCTCCAAACGCGGCGCTTCTTCGCGGAATGGCGTGATCGGTGTCACTTTGCCATAATCTTCGAACGGCCCAAGGTAGTGCTTGGTCCCGGTCACGACCGAGACGTGTTGAACACACCCCCTGCCCTTGAATGCATCAAGGACGGTCCGCAGCATATTGCCATTGAGACGGATGTTCTCGTCTTCGTTCGACCCAAGCGTCCAGCTGCAATAATAGATATGAGTCGGTGTCAAATCCGACAGTGCCGCAACAGCTGAATCGTGATCCAGTAGGTCAACAGCATGCGGAATAATGTAGCTATGCCCGATTGGCGGACGTCGTGAAATACCGTGAATTTCCCATCCACCTTGATCGTGTAAATGCTCGGCAACATTGAGCCCAACAATGCCGGTCGCACCGACCACCAACGCTCTCTTTTGATACATGTTCCTGTTCCTTGTCATCAGGTCGTTCGGATCAGACGCGCGAAACGTCAATTGATAAGCATTCGGAGCATCGCGAACATGAAGCCGGGTACCAACATGGCTTGACGGCATCCACTCCACATTTGGACGCTCGTCATTTCTGGGCAAAGTTTTCCCGGCTCAATCAACCTACAACAGCATTCCTAGATCGCAAATTTCCATATAGCTCTGCCTGATTTTGACAGCCTTACATCTGTTCTTGCAGGGCGTAATTGGCATGCTTATTGTGAAAAAAATTCAAGTTTGAGGAACCATGTCATGCTGAACCGTGGCGGAGAGATGGAAGTATTTGTGCGTGTCGTCGAACACGGGAATTTTTCGAGAACTGCAGAAGCTCTCAACCTGACGCCATCAGCAATCAGTAAACTCATATCGCGCCTTGAAGATCGGCTGGGCGTAACGCTTTTCCTGCGCTCGACCAGAGGCCTTCAGTTAACGCCCGAAGGGCAAGTGTTTTTTGATAGATCTCAGCAAATAGTCAGCGAGATCGAGCAATCCGAACGTGCCGTGTCCTCGTCTTCAATCGAGGCGCGAGGAACACTTCGCGTGAACTCTAACATTCCATTTGCGCGCCACTACCTACTGCCTCTGCTGCCCAAATTCCTGGAAAACTATCCCGGCATCACGATCAATTTGGTTCAAACCGATATGTTGGTCGATTTGATTTACGAACGCGCTGACATCGCAATCCGAACCGGCCATCTGGCCGACTCTTCGCTCAAAGCAAGAAAACTGTTTGAGTCACCCCGTCGGGTTGTTGCAGCACCTGGCTATCTGTCCCGATTTGGAACGCCAGCCCATCCTAGTGATCTCAGCTCGCATAACTGCCTGAATTTCAACATTAGGCGAAGTCTAGATGTCTGGCCCTTTGACGGCTCAAGAGTTGGCGATAGTGCAAGGCTCGACCAGTCGGTCAAAGGCAACATGCGGCTCGACAACGGCGAAACGATGCGCCGTCTTTGTCTTGCTGGCTTGGGAATATCCCGGTTGTCTGACTTTCACATTGGACCAGACGTGGAATCAGGCCGTTTGGTTCCAGTGCTGGAAGACTACAATCCGGGCGATACTGAGCCGGTGCAAGCGCTGTTTGTGGACCATGCGCATATGGCGAACAGAATTCGTGTTTTTGTAGACTTCCTCGTTGCCAATCTAAACACGCGTCCGGCCCCGCTCCCTATTTGAGCATTGAGGCATTTCTCGGAAGCCTGCCCAGCGGATCAACGGACCTGCGCACGTGATCCGGCACGGGCCCCCCGGTACGTTTTCGCAATCAAGGTGCTCAACGATGAGATAGGCAACGGTCTTATCACTGAGGTTTATAAAATCGCGAAGCAAGAACTCTCCCTTCGAGAAACGTGTGTGACAGACTTCGCCGACCTTCAGTTTATCAGTTTATGCGTTCGCGTTACATGGTGTTGGTTTGTTGTCTGAAAATATGCATCTGTCAGAAACACCTGAAAGTGATCCAGACAAAACCGATGAAAACTCATCCGCTCCCCCGGCGCAAGCGTCACGCTCCAGATGCGGTACTCGGTGGTCTCGGAGATCAGCGCACGCCCGACACAAAAGTTGCTCCAGTTGTGTTCAAGCTCCGAACGAAGCTTTTCGGGCGTTGCGTGATCCACAGAGTACTGAGGACCGTCAGTGACGCGTTGCCCCGATCTCACTGGATTTCAGCCCGCCGACTGTAAAGGCCAACCATCAAGATGATCACGATGCCATAGGCGATCTGCTTTGCAGCTTCCGGTGCCTGCATGATTGAAAGCATCGAGGACATCAGGGTGATCAGCAATACACCGGCGACGGTACCCGCAAAATCTTCCGCTGCCACCAAAGAGGCTGGTCCCACCCAGAACCACAGCAGCAATTCCCGGCAAGAGGTAGGGATCCCCCATGCGTTGGTAGGATTGCCCTGCATATCCCGCTAGCATCATCCCGGACAATGCACTGCAAACACCAGCGAAGACAAAGGCGAACATCAACACTTTGCGCGTGTTAATTGCCGACAGATAAGCCGCCGGTTCGCTGGTACCCACCAAATAGACCTGACGGCCCATGACGGATTTTTTCAGAATGAAAACGGTGGCAACACAAACTGCAATCCAAACGAAGATCACCGCCGGTATGCCAAAGAACTTGCCTTGCCCAAGTGCGCTCATAATTGGTGAGGGTCGGCTTGCCATCGCATAAAAGCCACTGAAGTAGACAAGCACACCAAGCAAGACGTTGTTGGTCGCCAGGGTCCAGATCATTGATGGAATCCGCATGTAGGCAACGCCGAACCCATTTATCAAACCAATCAGCGCCCCAACGGCAAGACCGGTCAAAAGACCAAGTTCACTGACCAGAAACTCTGGATTGCCACCGACGACCGCAGTGGCAATCGTCGCAGACGCCGTCATGGTCCATGGGACAGACAGGTCAATATGACCCAGCAGGATGACCATCATGGCCCCGGCCGCAACAATGCCAAGAAAAGCGCCGTTTTGCATCTGCTGCACGAGGTAGCCAGGTGAAAAGAACTGAGGGAAAGCGGTGCCACCCAAGACAAGCATTATGGCAATTGCCGCGATAACTGCCCGCGTCGGACCATCGAACGGAAGCTTGTCGGCCAGTTTTGCTTTGTGAGTAGTCGCGGTCATTGGAACGCCTCCATCTTATTCTGAATGCGAAAGAGGCGAGTCGCACCAAATGACACCGCGATCAGCAGCACAAGCCCTTCGAACAGAGGTTGCGCCAGCGGCTCAAGCCCCATGAAAAAGATCAGGCTGCCAATGGTTCTCAAAACCAGCGCACCTGCAACAGAGCCCCAGACATTACCTGCGCCGCCCGTCAAAAGCGTGCCGCCGATAACAACCGCTGCAATTGAGTTCAGCGTATATGTTAGGCCAATCGACGGATCGCCCGACAGCGTTTGAAAGCCGATGAACAGGCCAGCAAGCGAGGCAAAGAACCCACCCAGAGCATAGGCCAGAATCTTAGACCTGGCCGTATCAAGCCCTGAGGCACTCGCAGCTGCTTCTGACGATCCGGTTGCAACGATACTGCGACCCAATGGATGGCGACGGATTGGGCTCCAGATCAGTGTTGCGATGATAATCACCAAGACCGCTGACGGAATGATCCCAAAGAGATCGGTTGTGAAGGCATCACTGATCCCGATAGCAATGTCGCCTCCGGGAATGGGGCGAACCAGAAGAGCAAACCCGGTGAATATCGCGCCGGTTGCCAGTGTTGCAATGATGGCCTGCAACCGTCCGATTACAACAACCAACCCATTGATCAGCCCGCACAGAACACCTGCAACGATGACAACCGCAACGCCAAACGCAATTTCCAGAGGCGAGCCGTTAACAAGATGCGACGCGATGCAATTTGTCAGAGCCATGATCGGGCCAATCGACAGGTCGATGCCTCGAGACAGGACAACAATCGTCTGCCCAAACCGCAAGCAATGCCAATGCAGCACATTGATTTGACCAAGTTGTCAGGACACCTATCGTGACCCCCCTCGGGTGGATCGACAAAAAGATGATCATCAACACGGCCAATACACCCCAAGCGAACAATGTCCGCGAATTCTCTGCCAGGTACCTAGGCATGGTCACTGACCTCCCACGGATTGATTGCCCTGAGATACAGTGTTCATATTTAATGCGGCGCTCAGAATATTATGTTCGGTTAGGTCTTCACCTGCGTATTCGGCGTTGACCTGGCCATCGTACATAATGAGCGACCGGTCACAGAGCCCGATCAACTCATCATAGTCCGTGCTATAAAGCAGAATGGCGAGGCCCTCTTCAGACAGTCCACGCAGAAGCTTGTAGATTTCTTGTTTAGTGCCGACGTCGATGCCGCGCGTTGGATCGATCAAAAGCAACAGCTTTGGTTTGATCGCCAGCCATTTTGCGATCACGACCTTCTGTTGATTGCCGCCCGACAAGGTGGAAACCGCCAGATCCTTGTTTGCAACTTTGATCTGTAACTGTTTGATCATGTCCTCGATCACGCTGGTTTCTTCCCGGCTGCTGACGACGCCGCCGGGGGACAAGCGCTCCAAAATCGGGGCGGTCAAATTCATTGCGATTGACTGTGGCAGGAACAGCCCGCCCGTTTTGCGATCTTCGGGCACCAGAGCCACTTGCAAGTCGTCTGACAAGCCACCACGCGGCCCATCAGGAACCCCGCCGTTATGCTCTCCAATCCGAATGTCGCCATCGACACCCTTGAACACGCCGGACAATGCCATCAGCACTTCTTGCTGACCCTGCCCATCCAACCCCCCCAGGCCTACGATTTCGCCGGGGCTCACATCCAAATCGACCCCCTTGAGTTTCCCGGCCCAGGTCAAGTCTTTCACGGTCACATAAGCATCGCCCTTTTTTCCGCTACTCTTTGACGGAAAGATCTGTGAAAGCGGTTTACCGATCATCATTTGCACAATTTCGGCGTCGGTTTTTGACCTTGTTTTGTAGGTCTCGACGTGCTCGCCATTGCGAAAAACCGAACATGTATCCGCCAACGCGTCTACTTCATGCATGCGATGCGAGATAAACAAGATAAGCGTGCCCTGCTCGCGCAGTCTCCGCAGCAATTCCATTACAGGCTCAACATCTGACGCGGTAAGCGCCGAGGTTGCTTCGTCAAGAATAAGGACTTTGGGACGGCGGATCAGCGCTTTGGCAATTTCCACGATCTGGCGTTTGGACAATGGCAGATCACCACAGCGGCCTCGGACGTTGATATCGGTACCAACACCCATCTCGGCCAGAATTTCCTCAGCCATTTTGGCCTGTTGATTGCGATCAATCAGACCAAACCTGTCGCGCGGCGGCTCCGCAAGACAGATATTGGCGGCCACGGATAGATCAGGAACAATAGAAAGCTCCTGAAAGATACAAACAATGCCATGCGAAGCGGCCTGGCTTGCCCCCGACAGTCTCACTTCCTTCCCATCAAGCACAAGACGACCGTTCTCCGGCTTCACGACGCCCACCAGAGATTTCATGAGAGTGGATTTACCGGCTCCGTTTTCGCCAAGAATGGCGTGGATGGAACCGCTGCTGGCGCTGAAATCCACATCTTTCAAAGCAAAGACACCGCCGTAACGCTTCGAAACGCCTTCTAACCTGAGGAAACCTTCTTGTTCGCTCATGGCCCCACCCTCCCTAACGCGGACCTATAATCTTGGACGAAGCGCACGGCTCTGGTGCGCTTCGTCCGGAACTTTAACCGATCAATCGGTTTCGAAAGATTGGTTGCGCAGTTCATCGGGGGTAAAGACCATGTCTTCACCGCAAGTTGCGTAGCCGGTTACGGTCTCAAATGTATCCGGCTCGTCCGGGTAGTAGTGGACACCAGGCTCCATTGCTGCGGTTTCCACGTTCGGGATGGGCAGGTTGGCAAGCGAAGGGAAGCGTTCGCCTTGCAGAAGCTTGATCGCGGCGCGAACTGCCAGCGGCCCCATGCCCGGAGAAACTGAAACAGAAATGCCGGGAACCTCGTTGTCAGCAAGGGCGCTCACAAAACCGTTCTCGGCGTCGCCACCAACCGGAACAGGCGGGTGGTCTGCCGCGGCCATCGCATTCGTCACGCCACGGCAACCGTGCTGACAGATAATGCCGTCAAACTGGCCATGAACCGCAAATGCGTCAGCCGTAACCCGTTGCACGGTTCCGGTATCCCAGTTGCCAACGACTTCGATGACTTCCATATCAGGCTTGTCGGCCAGAATCTTCTCAACGCCTACGTGGCGATCACGGTCCGTCGAATTACCCTGAATGCCCCGGATTTCAAGGATGCGCCCGCTGTCAGACCCCATCTGATTGACAACAGACTTGGCTTTGATGGCCTCAAAATCCACCCAATCAGGTGTGATCCGAAGGATCGACGGGTTGTCTACAGGGTTGTCGAAGGAGACCAGCACCACGCCCGCGCGCTCAGCCCGGCGGATTACGGCATCGAAAGCGGTTGGGTTCACGGCGATAAAGGCAATCGCATCATATCCAGCTTGGATAAAGTTATCGACGGCTGCGATCTGTGCAGCAACGTCAGGACCGGTCGACACAACACGCAGCTCCTCAAAGTCGCCTGCGTTCTCGGGGCGCTCAGACCAAGCACGAACGGATTGAATCATTTGTTCGCGCCACGGGATGCCCGTGTGACCATTCACCAACGCGATGCGATAAGGGCCTTCCTTTGCTTCGTAGCTTATCGTGCCCTCCACGCCAGGCGCTGGGATATAGCATTCCGGCATGTATGTCTGAGCCATTGCTGGCAGAGCAAGGCTTGCGCAAACAGCAAATGTGCTGACACCGCTTGCGATTTTCTTGAGACTGTTCATATCTGTCCTCCCATATCGACGCCTGATTGCGTCGTGTATGTAGAGCATGCACAACGGCCTTGCTTTTCTGAAATAGCACAAACGTTCAAGCGCTTTTGAAAAAAATTCACATTTAGTGTATAGTGCCAGTCAGTGAGTGGGTTGCAAATTTCCTGCGAGTGAAGAGATTGCTTTTCTATAATGCAGGTATTGAGTCCGGTTCTGTTGCAAACTTTTGACCATTGACGCTTGCACCACCAGCGAGTGAATGACTTTCTGTATTATCAAGTCGAAAGTCCGTGCATGATCTCATTTAAAGGCGCGCAATATCCGAAGGATGTGATCCTGTTCGCAGTTTTCTTCTATGTCCGATACGGAGTGTCATATCGGGATCTGGAAGAAATCATGCATGAGCGAGGCGTTGCGGTTGATCACACTACGCTGAACCGCTGGGTGTTACGGTATGCAGGCGCAATCGCTGAAGCAGCGCGTCGCCGTAAGGGCCCAAGCGACCGTTCTTGGAGAATGGATGAGACTTACATAAAGGTGAAAGGCACGTGGGTCTATCTCTGTCGCGCTGTCGATAAACACGGCAAAACCCTGGATGTCATGCTGTCCGAGCAGCGAAACAAGCCAGCCGCCATAAAGTTTTTTGCCCGGATGCTTGAGGTCAACGGCCTGCCGCGAAAGATCGTTATCGACAAAAGCGGGGCGAACACAGCTGGTATCAAGGCGATCAACAAAGTGCTCAGAGGCTTTGATTGCCCCATCCCGATAGAGATGATCAGGCAGAAACATCTGAACAACATCGTAGAACAGGACCATCGTTTAATCAAAAGACGAACTCGCCCGATACTCGGCTTCAAGTCCTTTGCATCTGCATCCGTAACTCTTGCAGGGATCGAAGTGTCGCACATGATCCGTAAGGGTCAGTTCACGCCTGGACTCTGTCCGTTTCCTCAATTCGCGGAATTGGCCACTTAACCCGCAGGGGCAGCGCAATACCTGCACTCCGCAAGAAACTTCGCAACAGAATCGATCCGTCGACCTAACAGGTACCTTCAGAGTTTGCGACAAAGCCCTCAAATTTTCAATCTTCAAAGCACCCTAACCCACTCAACGTGCATTATTCGTTATTTTTGAACGTTACACAAACGGCAACATCAATTCTCATTTATACTCGATAAGTCGTCTTATCGGGCACAGGCGCAAATGAGGTCGCGGCCGCAAAAAAGCATGAAATCCAACCGCAGTTGAGGGCACCCGCTTGCATGTCGACAAAAACCACCGCCAGCCCATTAGGGCGTCAATCATTGGTCAGAACGTCGTCTGCACCGAACCGCGTTCGACACGAACCGCGCAAAAACAGATATATCAAACCAGCCCTGAACGCCTTCCAAGAGCATATCCGGAGTTGATGGTTTGTCCGCAACCCTTCACTTATGCCGGGGTCTTAAATTTCGACTATGGCCACCAGGAACAGCTCCCGGAAACCTGATTCGTGCAACCAAGCCGCCAGCCCCCCCCAAAAACGCCTTGATCCATTTTTATACCCAGTGTCGAACGGCCATCCCCAGATCCGCCGCCAGCTGTCTATGGGGCAGCCTGTATCGTCAGTGACATACGCACCGCATTTCGGTCCCGCTCGAAATTCTTTGGTTCCACTTGGGCACAATAAAAAATCTCCTACCCTCCTTGATCGTGTTCATGCCTTTGTCAATCGGTCATTTGTCCGCGACAAGTTTAGCCGATTAAAATTTGGACTGATCATTATGCCAGAAATAATAAGTATTGACACCCGGTACCAAGAACGCAGATAATGGCCAATGTAAAAAAAAATGCGAAATGGCCTTGTAGCCGACTCTGAAATGACCAGAAGCAAACCCACAGCACGTCAAACAGCGCGTCAAAACGAGGATGAGGATCTGATCGCCCGGGCAGCTTGGCTGCATTTCGTTGGAGGTTTGACTCAGGGAAAGGTGGCTGCCCGGCTTGGCGTATCCATGACGCGTGCCCACCGAGCTATTGCCAAAGCACAGGCCAGTGGTATTGTGCATATCTTTGTCTCTGCAGCTCCGGTGACATGTTTGCAGATGGAAGACAAGCTTGCTGAGACTTATGGCTTGTCCATGTGCCGTGTTGCAATGGAACTGGCGGAGGCGGGACCGATTCCGTTGAAAAGCCTTGGTGCCGCAGGTGGCGACTGGTTAACCCGAGTGATCGCAAGCAAGACGCATCAAGTGATTGGTGTTTCGCATGGTCGGACCATTGCCGCGATGGTTGAACAGCTTGGCCTAACTAAAAGAATTGATACAACTTTTGTATCCATATCAGGCGGGTTGACGCAGTCTCTGGCAGCCAACCCCTATGATGTGATTCACAGACTCGCCCAAAAGACCGGTGCAGACGCCTACCTCATGCCGGTGCCGCTGTTTGCGAATTCGGCAAAAGACCGAGAAGTGATGTTGTCACAATCCATGCTGACCGAAGCCTTTGCCCGGATGCACAGCGCAACCCTTGTGGTCGTGGGAATTGGTGATCTTTCCGGGTTGGCTGGCGTGACGCAAAGCGATGCCAAACAACTCAAAGAAGTCGGCGCAGCTGCGGAAATTCTAGGCCAGTTCCTCGATAAGGACGGTGCCAAAATTTCGACGCCGCTGGATGGATGCACGGTCGCACTGGATCTCAATGATCTTGCCGGACGCGAAGTTGTTGCTATCGCGGGCGGTGCGGGAAAAGTTGACTCGATACGTGCTGCGTTGAGAAGTGGCCTGTTGACGGGATTGATTATCGAAGAGGGAACAGCTCGCGCCCTTATCGATGGGCTGGAGGCCGAATAGCATTGCGAGCTTTGGGAGAACCAGAAATGTACGAACAGGAAAAAGATCTGATCGACGCCTATATGCGCGGCCAAATGAGTCGCCGAAGCATGCTCCGGGGCTTGGCGAGCATGGGGGTGACGGCGGCAACCGCATCGGTATTGGTCAATGCCTTGGCAACACGCGCGTTGGCCGCCGATTTTGACTGGAAAGCGCATTCGGGCAAGTCGATCAAGCTATTGCTGAACAAGCATCCGTACACAGATGCGATGTTGGCAAATCTTGACAATTTCAAAACGTTGACCGGGATGGATGTGACTCATGACATCTTTCCGGAGGACGTGTATTTTGACAAGGTGACGGCGGCTCTGAGCTCGCGCTCGACCGAATACGATGCCTTCATGACTGGTGCCTATATGACCTGGACCTATGGGCCTGCAGGCTGGATTGTGGATCATAATGAATGGATCAATGACCCATCCAAAACCAACCCGAATTACAACTGGGCCGACATGCTGGAAGGTGTGCGCAAATCCTGTGCCTGGAACGGGCGCCCAGGCGGCGAGCTTGGGTCGGCAGATGCGAAACAATGGTGCATCCCATGGGGCTATGAGCAGAACAATCTAACCTATAATTCGCAGATGCTGGAACAGGCTGACGTGGATGTGCCGGGCAATATTGATGAGCTTGCAGAGGCAGCGGCCCAGCTCCAGGCTGCCCATAAAGGTGTCTACGGGATCGGTGTACGCGGCTCGCGCAGCTGGGCTACTATCCACCCTGGCTTTCTGTCAGGCTACGCCAACTTTGGCCAGAAAGATCTGAACACTTCCGATGACGGCAGGCTTTCGGCTGCGATGAATACGGACGTGTCCAAAGATTATCACGCCAAATGGGTCAAAATGATCCAAGACAGTGGTGCGTCGGACTGGTCGACACACACCTGGTATCAGGTCGGTACCGATCTGGGTGCGGGAAAATCCGCGATGATCTATGATGCCGACATTCTTGGCTATTTTATGAATGGCGGTGGTAACGCCATGGCGGGCAAACTGGCCTATGCGCCTTTTGCCGCGAACTCAGAGGCCGCAGCCCCGACACCAAACATCTGGATCTGGTCTTTGGCCATGTCCAATTTCAGCCGCGATCTCGACGCCACCTGGTACTTTATGCAATGGGCTTCAGGTCCCGAACACGGGCTTTTTGGCGCAACTCAGATGGATTTTGTCAACCCGGTACGCCAATCGATCTGGGATGATTCGGGCTTTCGCAAGCGGCTCAGCGACAGCTACCTGGGCTATGTCGAAATGCACGACGTATCGGCACCGGGTGCCAAGATCCATTTCACGCCGCAACCGCTGTTCTTCGATCTCACGACCGAATGGGCGGCCATGATGCAGAAGATGGTGGCCAACGAGGTACCCGTGGACGAGGGGCTCGACCAATTAGCTGAAAGCGTAAACGTCCAGCTCAAGGATGCTGGTCTGGGCTGACGGCACACAAACACAAGCGGTGAGCCAGCACCTGGCTCACCGCAATCAAAGGATAATTCGATGACCGCCATCAAGACTGCCCGTCCGGCAAGGCGTTCCTTTCGCGTATCATCCAAACTATTTCCGTATCTGCTTAGTCTGCCGGCCCTCCTGGTTTGCATCTGGATCCTGATCCCGTTCTTCACGGCGGTGTGGTATTCGCTGCAAAAGCACCGTCTGTCGCAGCCTTGGAACCGGGGTATGAACTGGGGTGAGAATTATCTTAACTTCCTAACGGACCCGTCATTCTGGAACACCTTGCAGGTGAGTTTGGTCTATGCCTTCCTGACAGTGGGGTTGGAACTGCTTTTGGGGCTTGGAATTGCACTCTTGCTGCAGAAACGCACGCGGCTGAACAACTTTGTGTCCATCATGCTGCTGATGCCGCTGATGACGGCCCCGGCACTTGCCGCACTGATGTTCAAACTGATGACCAACCCAAATTTTGGAATCCTCAGCTATTTCGCGCAACTGCTAGGCTTGACTGATATGCGATGGGCGTCAGATCCGTCTACTGCGCTTTTGACCGTGGTTCTGGTCGACATCTGGGTATACACACCTTTTATGATGATCCTGCTGCTGGCCGGATTGCGCTCGCTCCCCACTCAGCCCTTTGAGGCGGCTGCCCTGGATGGGGTACCACAGCTACAGCAGTTCTGGCAGATTACCCTGCCCATGCTGATGCCCTATATTCTGACGGCCGCGTTGTTTCGGCTTCTGGATAGTATTCAACAATTCGACATAATTTACGCCATGACCCAAGGCGGGCCGGGCGATCAGCTTATGGTATTCCAGGTCGAGGCCTATCTAAATTTCTTCCAGTCCACCAATGTCGGCCGGTCCACAGCATTATTGTTGGTTCTTTGGGCAATCACCTTCTTTTTGTCGAACCTTTTTATCAAGAACTGGCTGCGCTTGCGTGAACGCGCCCGGGGTGAGGTTTAGGTCATGCATCACCATTCTGCACTCGGACGCATCTTGCGCGGTATCGCGCTTGTCATCGTGGTGCTGTTCTTCATGTTCCCGATTTTCTGGATCCTCTTGATGAGCCTACAGGCCAACGAAACAATTCTGCGCTCGCCTCCCTCCGTGGTTTTTGAACCGACGCTTTCGAATTATACGGCCATAATCGCCGGTCGGCTGGACAGCGATGTGGCATCTATGGGGATCGAGTTCATGTCGAATCTATTGAATTCGATCATCCTCTCGGTGGGATCGGTCACACTCGCGCTAATCCTCGGCGTCCCCGCAGCCTATGCATTTGCTCGGTACAAGTTTCGCGGATCTGAAGACATTGCTTTTACGCTGCTTAGCTTTCGATTTGCACCGCCCTTGCTAGTGCTCTTACCGCTGACCCTCTATTTCCAACAGATCGGGCTAGCAGATACCTATTTCGGGTTGATCTGGGTTTATCAGCTAATCTGCCTGCCGCTTATCCTGTGGATCGTGCGCGGCTATTTCGAAGACATCTCGCTGGACGTAGAGCATGCTTACCGGGTCGCCGGTCACAACTGGTTTTCGACGTTCCGGCGGATCGCGCTGCCGCTTGCAGCACCCGGGATCGCGGCGGCGGCGCTCTTGGCGTTCATCTTCGCTTGGAACAATTTCATTTTTGCGCTGGTGCTGGCCTCAGCGGACAAGCAACCGGTAACCGTAGGTGCGCTAGCTTTCGTGACCGCCAGTGGCATCCAATATGGCCAGATTGCGGCGGCAGTTGTTCTGTCGATCACGCCGACGCTTGCACTGGCGCTCTATGCACAGCGCTACTTGGTTGAAGGCTTGTCGTTGGGCGCGGTAAAAGGATAGCCCACATGAGTATCCGGATCGAAAACCTTACCAAGCGCTTTAAGAACGAAACGGTTCTGGATAATGTATCCTTTGAAGTGCCGAAGGGCGAAATCCTGGTGCTGTTCGGCCCGTCTGGTGCGGGCAAGACAGTACTGTTGCGATGCATTGCAGGCGCGGTCGCGGTTGACACGGGCCGCGTCTGGTTGAACGGCGAAGACGCAACGGAATTACCGCCCGAGTGTCGCAGACTCGGCATGGCGTTTCAGAATTTCGCGCTGTTCCCGCATATGTCGGCGGGACAGAACATCGCGAGCCCCTTGGAAGCGCGGCGCGAACCCCGGGATAAAATCACCAGCGGCGTACACCGGATGGCCAAGCTTCTCAAAATCGACCATGTGCTCGGGCATGCACCAAAAGAGCTTTCAAATGGGCAGAAACAGCGCACGGGACTGGCCCGTGCCTTGGTCGCTGAACCGGACATCCTGCTGCTCGATGACCCGCTGCGCAATGTCGATGCCAAGTTACGTTTCGAGATGCGGTTGGAACTGCCCCGGCTTCTGGCAGATCGCGGTGCCACGGTCATCTACGTCACACAGGACTACAAAGAGGCTATGGCGCTTGGCCGCACCATTGCCGTACTTGAAGGTGGGCGCATCGTCCAGATCGGCACGCCTGAGGATATCTATATCCGACCGGCGACCTGTGGAATTTCGCGCCTTTTTGGCGACCCGGCGATCAACCTTCTGGACGTAACGCCGCAACAAGATGAACACGGTGTGTTCGTCAGCCTTTCCGGGAACCGGACCTATCTGGCACCAGGATTCGAGCAAGCAGTAGGTCAACCAGCCGTTTTGGGTCTACGCCCCGAAGCTTTATCCTTTGCTGATCGCGGTATTCCGGTGAAAATCGAGGTCGAAACGCCATTTAATGAGAAGCTAATCACTCTGACCAAGACGCGGTGCAATCGCGAGATTTTTGTATCGTCGCCTGCCGGTCAGCCCAGGTCGGCAGAGGAAGATGCGCATCTTTCCGTGGATGGATCTTTGATGCTCTTGTTCGACACCCACCAGATGCTTATACCCAGTTATTCAAGCAGAGAGCTTGAGTAGATACAAACCGACAGGCTCAAACATGAAAGGCTCAAACATGAGTGAGAAAAATCCAACCCTAACGTATTACGAGATAAAGCGAGCAGTATTTTGGGGTAATTTTTGGGCATATATTGCAGTATCTGCAATAGGAATTTTCCTTGTTATGCTCTTTGGGCTTGCAGCAATTTAATTTTGAAATCGAAAGGCGAGGCTGCAGTATGAGTTTTCTGGAACTCTCTTCAGTCAGCAAGACCTACGGCCGCATGGTTCAGGCCGTGAAAGACCTCAACCTGAGCGTCAAGAAAGGCGAAATCGTTGCCCTGCTTGGCTCTTCGGGCTGTGGCAAGACCTCGACCCTGCGCATGATCGCGGGGTTCGAGAGCGTCACCAATGGAGAGATCAGGGTGGATGGCTCGACCATCCACACGCTCCCACCGGCGCGCCGAAGCGTAGCTATGGCCTTTGAGGGCTATTCACTCTACCCGCCACTTACGATCCGCAAAAACATCGCCTTTGCAATGAATTCCGAGCAGCTGAGCACTGCTGATATTGCAAAGCGCGTGGAAGAGATCGCACGGATTGTCGAACTTGAGGATGTGCTTGACCGCTATCCCTCATCGATCTCGGGGGGGCAACAGCAGCGCGCGTCGCTCGCCCGAGCGCTCGTCCGTAAGGCTAACCTACATCTTCTGGATGAACCAATGGGACAGCTGGAACCGCAGCTTCGTGCACTGTTGAGAGGCCGGATAAAACACTTCATCAAAGACCACAACCTTACAGCTATTCTCGTGACCCATGACCAAACCGAGGCCAATGCACTGGCAGATCGTATTGCCGTCATGGAAGACGGTGAATTGCAGCAGTTCGATACCCCTGCGGTCCTCAAAGAGAATCCGGCAAATCTGTTCACGGCCACCTTTATTGGTGAACCGCCCATGAATGTCTTTGCTGCCAGGTTGTCGCGTGCGGATGGGCACGTGATCTTTGGTTTGCAGGACGGTCTTGCGCTGAGTTTTGATGAAGCAAGTTTTTCCCCGGATCTGCGTGACCGATTGTATCTGCCCGGAGACAGCGTAACCATTGGTGTGCGTCCGCACGCCGTGCGTCTCGTTCCGGACGGACGAACAGCCACCGTCATTGTAAACCAGTGGCTTGGTGATCAGACCCATGTCGCGGCAAATTTTGCAGGGGGAACCGTCGTCTCGGTTGCGCATGATCGGGCTCCGATACGTGAGGGAGAACAGGTTGGTGTCAGCATCCTGCCAGAGGATCTGCATATTTTTGACAGCAGAAGCGGTATTGCCATAAGCCATGGAGGTCAGCTGGCGTGAGCCAAGATATTCTTATCGGCGTGGATGCGGGTACCTCGGTCATCAAGGCAGTTGCTTTTGACGCAGATGGCCGTCAAATCACAAGATCCAGTCGGCGCAACCGTTACAACAACGTGCAAGGTGGCGGTGTAGAACAGAACATGTCACGCACTTGGGAGGATACGGCAGCGGTCTTGCGCGAGGTGACACAGACTGTAGGGGCGAAGCGCGTGTGCGCGCTTGGCGTGACCGGGCAAGGTGACGGAACATGGTTGATTGATGGCGATGGCATACCGGTGCATGACGGCTGGCTCTGGCTCGACGCGCGGGCTGTGGATGAAGCACGCGACATCGCAGCCTCGGATGGAATTGATACGATCTACCGCTTGACCGGCTCTGGAATAAATGTCTGTCAGATGCGCACCCATATGCTTTGGATGACGCGCCACGCGCCCGAGCTTCTGGCTCAGGCAGCCACAGCTTTTCACTGCAAAGACTGGCTTTACTTCAAGCTTACGGGTGTTCGGGCGACCGATCCTACCGAGGGCGTTTTCACCTTCGGCGATTTTCGCACCCGGCAATATGCCGAGGAGGTATTACAAGCACTTGATCTCACAGCTTATCGTCGGCTTTTACCCGAAATTCTAGACGGCGCGCAGGACACACATGGGCTCTCCGGTGAGGCCGCCGCAGCCACTGACCTGCCGCAGGGTTTGCCGGTTTCACTAGGCTACGTAGACATAATGTGCACTGCCCTAGGCGCGGGGCTTTACGACGAAGCGGTCCAGCCAGGTTTCTCGATTCTGGGAAGCACAGGCGTGCATATGCGCTTTTTCGGGGATGTGGACCAGGTGCATTTGACCTCTGATCGATCAGGCTATACGATGGTGTTCCCGGGAAAAGCATACGCCCAGATCCAAACCAATATGGCGGCAACTCTGAATCTCGATTGGATTCTGTCGATAGCGAAGGAGATTCTCGCAGCCCAGGGGGTAGACGTTGCGGTCGGCAATCTATTGGACGGGCTCGATGACGAGGTTATGGCGGCGCGCCCGGGCGCGGCGCTCTTCCACCCCTATATCTCTAGCGCGGGCGAACGGGGACCGTTCACAAACCCTGCGGCGCGAGCGAGCTTCACCGGACTCGACCAAAAGACGGGCTGGTACGATCTTGTACGTGCGGTTTATGACGGGCTCGTCCTTGCCTCGCGTGATTGTTATTCTTCGATGGGGCGGATCCCTGATGAAATTCGCCTGGGCGGAGGCGCAGCGCGCTCATTCGCCCTGCAGCGCTTTCTGGCCTCAGCGCTTGATCGACCGATCCGGACCGTCGCACGGGAAGAAGCGGGCGCGGCAGGGGCCGTAATGATCGCGGGCTTGGCCACCGGGCTCTTTGAAAGCACGGCAGCAGCAGCAGAGGCTTGGGTTCAACCTCTGTTGCAAGAGGCCAAACTACCTGCCCCGGAACTCATCGGCACTTATGATGCGCTCTTTACCGCATACCGAAAAACGCGCGCCGCTTTCCCGCCGATGTGGGACGCTCAGCAGACGATGCGATGTGCCTTGGAATGACAACCGAAGTAGCCATCATTGGAGACCGTTTCATGCTCCCCGACATGTTCGAGGAAGCGCTACTTGCCACCTGTGGCGAGTTTGTCATTTGTCACAAGCTGGAACAGCCCTGGCCTGATGCGCCCATGGAATACGGATATGCCGTTTCGGGCATGGACGGGCTCAAAGAATACATGGGCACGCCAGAAGATATCATTGCACATGTGGGCGCGGCACCGGTACTCGTCACTCATCTCGCGCCCCTGTCACGGGCGATGTTCGAGGCCATGCCAACTTTGAAAATGGTCGCGGTGTCGCGCGGTGGCCCGGTGAACATCGACATGGCTGCGGCCCGCGATCACAACGTTCTGGTGGTCAATACGCCCGGGCGCAATTCCAGTGCAGTGGCTGAGTTCACCATAGGTGCTATTCTTGCCGAGACACGCAACATAACACGCGGTCACGATGCCCTGCGTAAAGGCAACTATCGCGGGGATCTCTATCGCGCTGATGTCGCGGGCAACGAGCTGTCGGACATGACGGTAGGTGTCATCGGCCACGGCACTGTTGGATCGAAAGTTGTCAAGCTTCTACGTCCCTTCGGTGCCCGCATTCTGGTCAGCGACCCCTATGTCCAACTCGACCCGGCAGATGCGGAGGCCGGGGTTCAGATGGTGTCTTTCGAACAACTGCTGGCCGAGGCGGATATCGTTACGCTCCACCCCCGTGTGACCGCGGAAACGCAAAATATGATGAACGCAAAGACCTTGCGCACCATGAAGCCCGGTGCCACATTAGTCAATACCGCCCGTGGCCCGCTAATGGATTACGATGCGCTCTTTGATGTGCTACGCGAGGGTCATCTGCGCGGTGCTATGTTGGAGACTTTCGCAATTGAACCAACACCGCCCGATTGGCCGCTTCTGCAATTGCCCAATGTTACGCTGACCCCTCACATCGCGGGCGCATCCCTGAAAACTGTGCGGACCGCAACCAAAAAAGCAGCGGAAGAAGTCCGTCGTTGGCTGGCAGGAGATCCCCCGCTTAACCCCTGCTGAGGACCCCATGGAAAAAGCCGAAAAAACTCTACGTCAGGCGATTATCGATAAATGCCTGTTCATGAACACCAGTGGCCTTAATCAGGGCACATCGGGCAATATCTCGGTCCGGTTTGAGGACAAGATGCTGATATCGCCCTCGGCCACGCCTTATGACAGGCTGACGCCCGAGATGATCGCATCAATGCCGTTTGATGCGGAATACGGGACATGGGAGGGTCCATTGAAACCCTCGACCGAGTGGCGGTTTCACTTCGACATTCTCAACACCCGCACCGATATGGGGGCGGTAGTACATGCCCACCCGACCTATTGTACGGCTCTGGCTATCGCTCGGAAACCCATTCCAGCCTGTCATTACATGATTGCAGCTTTTGGCGGCACTGATGTTCGGTTGGCACCCTATACCCGCTACGGCACACCAACGCTGTCGGATTATGCCATCGCCGCGCTTGAGGATCGAACCGCCTGCCTTTTGGCAAATCACGGCTCAATTGCCATCGGTGAGGATCTGGACAAAGCGATGTGGCGCGCAATCGAACTCGAAACGATCGCACGGCAATATTACATGACGCTTTCTATTGGTGGACCGGTTCTGCTGACCGATGCTGAGATTGCTGAAACAGCCCAAGGTTTCAGTTCATACGGTGTTCAGGATGATTACAAAGACATTACCGCTGACACACCGCAAGAAATCAAACCTCACAAAGCAAAAATCTGAGCCATGGATGAGCCCTATGACCTTGTCGTCATCGGCGGCGGCATCAATGGCACGGGTACGGCGCGAGATGCTGCCGGTCGTGGACTCCGGGTGCTTCTGGCCGAAAAAGACGACCTGGCACAAGGGACTTCTTCGCGCTCAGGCAAATACATACACGGCGGGTTAAGATATCTTGAGTATTTTGAGTTCCGGCTTGTGCGTGAGGCTTTGATAGAGCGCGAGGTTGTCTTGGAAGCTGCTCCGCATCTTGCCTGGCCGTTGCGACTGTTGCTCGTACATTCACCAGAACAGCGACCACGCTGGCTGATACGGCTGGGGCTTTTCCTGTACGACAACCTAGGCGGGCATAAACGTATCCCGAACACGGAAAGCATAAATCTTGATCAGGCACCCGAAGGAAAACCAGTTCAGGATGCGTATCGCCGGGCCTTTGCCTATTATGATGTCTGGGTTGATGACGCGCGCTTGGTTGTCTTGAATGCGGTGGATGCGGCCCGCCGCGGTGCCAAGGTTCTAACCCGCACGCGGGTTGCGCATGCGCGCCGCGACGGCGATTTCTGGCGGGTCACACTGCAGGGGCCTGACAGCACGTATGAGGTGACAGCCCGTGCACTCTTTAACGCTGCGGGGCCTTGGGTTGAAGAGATGATTGGCCAAGTTGCAGGTGTCAATTCGTCCAAACGCATTCGTCTTGTAAAAGGGTCGCATTTAATCATGAAGCGCTGGTGGGAGGGGGAGCACGGATTCGTCCTGCAAGCGCCAGACAAACGGATCATCTTTGTCAATCCCTATTTCGACGATCTGGCACTAGTGGGCACAACCGATATCCCTTTTCAGGGACGTGCCGAGGATGTCGCCATCGACGCGGACGAAACAACATATCTACTGAACATCTTAAACCGCTATTTCCACGCCGAATTGTCCGAGGCAGACATCAAGTCCACCTATTCCGGGGTGCGCCCGCTGTTTGACGATGACGCAGCCAAGGATGCATCGGTTGTGACGCGGGACTACACCTTTGAAATGGATGGGGGCGACAACCGCGCACCGCTCTTGTCGGCCTTTGGGGGCAAACTGAGCACCTATCGCAAGCTATCCGAGGCGGCGGTGGACCGGCTGGCACCGTACTTTCTAAACATGGGTTCCAGCTGGACCAAAGATGCACCATTGCCGGGAGGGGCATTGCCTGGTACTGATTTCAAGACTTGGTTCAAGACGTTTCAGGCGCAGTTTGTTTGGCTAGGCCCAAATTTGGCACGGCATTATGCTGGTTGTTACGGTACGGACGCGATTAAAATGCTTGATGGGGCCAATGAGATCAAAGACCTCGGCCTGCATTTTGGAGGCCTCTTTTACGCCCGCGAAGCCTGTTGGCTGATCCGGAACGAATGGGCGCAAACGGCCGAAGATTTGCTGGAACGTCGTACCAAACACGCGCTTTTCATGACACAGGCAGAACAGAAGACCGTTGCAGACTGGCTTGACTGTGGAAATGTTCCGTAGCAGATTTGTTGCACAACTCCCGCCGAGGATTCACTATTCCTATCCAGTGTGATAGCCTGACGCCATGAGTCAGTTGCCCCCGCAAAGCACAGGATCACGGAACCGGTCGGCTTGCACCATCGCGTCCAGAGGGAACGGCGTGCTTTCGCTTCGGGTCGCTAGGGATAATTCGGATAGCAAGAATTAAGAGAAATAAATAATGTCAAGTTTTAAAGAAAATTTAGCAGAAATAAAAAGAAATAAAATACCTAAATGGTCCTTTCCCGATAAAAGTCATTTTATTAAAGAATATAAAATTGAAATGGAAATGAAAGGACACAATTGTTTTTCAAGATTAAATGAATTTATAGATGCAATTAATAATTCTAAAGTGGAATTTATTACTAGTAGCAAGGATACTAAAATTGGTTATCGTAGCCGTACTAAAAGCCAAAAACAGCTTTTAAATTTGATTAAAACTTATAGATCATATCCTGAATTTAGAAATGAACATACATTACAAAATTTGTATGATCGTATAAGATCAGGTTTAGAAATGGATATGCCAATTGTTTTAGAATTTACAAATGGATCGAGGAGAATTATGTCTGGCAACACTAGAGCAGATGTTGCTATGCAACTTTATGACAAATATGAAGCAATTATTGTTGAAGTACCATAGACAAATTATTAGGGCCCCCTTTGACCGGTAGGCATGGGCCCGTCGATGGCCAATTTAGCCGCGCCGCAGACCTGCCTGACCCTGAAGCGGTATCTGAATCTGCCGCCGCGGCACGTGACAGGATTTGTCGAAAGCCCACCTAGGCGGCTAATCAGCCAAGGCCGGGCAATGACCGGGCTTAGGCGTCCTGCCTCGCAGCAGCAAGACCATCATCTTGAGTGCCCCGTATCAATGAGTCAAGCAGGCTGATGCACTGCCGGTTGACAGCATCGGGATCACAAGGCCAGGGGCGAAGGCGGGTGGAATGCACACAAGCATAGGGGCATTTGGTGCAAGATACACCTGAGGATCAATCAAGGAACCCTGGAGGTTCGGACCGCCGGGGTCATGATCAGCAATGTAGGTGACGCGCCCATGCCACCCGAATCGCCGGATCGGAATCCAATTGGACCGGGGTATCGGTATGGGGCGGATACCACTGCCACAGCCGCGTTGGAATCGGGATGCGCCCATGTGAACCCGCCGGGGCGGCACCGCATAGCACGGGACTTTGATTGCCAGACCGCCGAAGCCCGGGTCCGTATTACCGTGCCCAAACCGCTACAACCACACCCTGCATACCCCTCACGGAAGCCTGCGGACCGTCCGGGGAACGGGGAGGCCCGTCGGGAACTTAGTTTTTTGTGTAAAAAAAGTCATGGGATATGTATGCAGGCGTTTGAGCAGCTGCCAGGAACCCTGATCGCAACCCACGTCAGCCGCCACAACAATCTGGAAGGGCTGTTGATTTGACACGATCATACCGGTCGGCTGTGCGCCAGGATCTGGCTCCAGCACGCCGAAAATCGCGGAATATACAATGCCTGATTGAAAAGCCTGTGGAAATCTCGCTGGAGGCCTCGCGTGCAGGCACGGGCCAGGTCGCCGCAACCTTGCTGAAAATGGGCAGATGACATGAACCACACCTATGTTCCCGGTATTCTGGCCATGGCCATGATCGTCATAGCATCGAACATCATGGTCCAGTTTCTTATTCTTGACGGCCTCTTGACCTGGGGTGCATTCACCTACCCGCTGGCCTTTTTGGTGAACGACATCATGAACCGCGTCTATGGTGCGCCGGCGGCCCGCAAGGCTGTGTTTGCCGGTTTTTTGACCGGTATTCTGTGCTCTCTGATCGGCAGTCAGATCATGCTGGAATTTGGTCCAGCGGTCCCGCTGCGGATTGCGGTTGCCTCTGGCACCGCGTTCTTGATCGCCCAATTGGCCAACGTCGCCATTTTTGATCAGCTACGCCAAGGCTCCTGGTGGCATCCGCCACTGGTGTCCACCCTGATCAGTTCTGCACTGGACACAGCCATCTTTTTTACACTTTCTTTTTCAGCATTCGTCACCTTCTTCGGTCTGGTGGCGGATATGGCAATTAGCTGGGCTTGGAAGCCGGTACCATTTATGTTGACCGGACCAGTGGCCCCGCTGTGGGTGACGCTGGCCTTTGCCGATTGGCTGGTGAAACTATCACTGGCCCTAATCGCACTGGTCCCTTTCCGCGTCATTGTTCAGCGCCTGGTCGGCCAAACCGCTTCAACCTGAATTTTATTTCAGTACATGCCATAATGAAAGGGTGTGATCCAGTGTGAAGAAAATCACTGGAGAGAGGTGTCGCGACAATCCCGGGAGCTCGGGGAGGAAGCCTTTGGCCTCAGTCTACACATGCGGATAAGCTTTATTCAAACCTGACCGACCGCCGATAAGAGCCGTACCGATTTGGAGCGGTTGTTTTTTGTGTGTCTTGACCTGGGTTATATCGCCATGTGGGACTGGAAACTAACCGAGGGGCCTAAACCGGTAAAAGGTCAGCACACTGGTCAAGTTGTGCGGCTCAAGGTGGTCAGCTTGCCATCTATGTCGACCCGGTTCAAGGCGCGATTGCGGCCGATTGGCTGGGTACCGGTGGACACCCAATGGTGTGCTGAGCCTGCAATTCGACGAACCCCGAAGCCAGGCGCACAGCCGTGCGATTGTCCGCAAACGGCTGGTTGAATTGATCCGTACAGCCCTTATCGCATCGAAACGGCGTATTCCCACAAAACCGGGTAAAGGCGCACTGCAACCTCGAGTCACCGTCGAACAGCAGATGGGCAAAATTGAGACCAGGTGCCGCCCAATTCGAGAAGAGCGATTGCCCTGGCATCCGTGTCCGCCTAGGGTGCAACGCAAAGTGGAAACCATGATGAAATTGGACGGCAAAACGGCAATTGTGACAGGGGCGCATTGGGGTTTAGTGTCGGCATCGTCCGTAAATTCGTGACGAAAAGTGTTCGTATGATGATTGCCACTGTGAACGATCCCGCAGCGACCGGATTGGTCTCTGATCTGGGTACCTTCGCGCAAATGGTGGATGTGCCAGATGCCACATCTGTGGCCGAGATGGCGACGGCGATAGCGGATATCGGTTCCCTCGACATTCTGGTGAACAATGCTGGGACCACCCATTTGCCTAAACCGATGGAAGAGGTCGCTGAGGACGAATTTGATCATGTCTTTGCCGTCAACGCAAAATTGGTGTTCCTGAACGCGCGGGCTTTTGTTCCAGAGATGAAAGCCCGGGACAGCGGTGCCATATTGACTGTGGGCTCCACCGTCGACCTGCCGCCTTGGACCAACATCAACCTGGTACACTGCCGCCAAGTGATGGATGATCACGGCGACTAAACCCATAGCTGTGGAATTGGCACCCCATTGACGTGCCGGTCAACGCGCTGGTACCGGTGGCCAGGGAAACGCCGCTGCGCAAGTCTTCTATGGGGGAAGACACATCAGAAATGCGAACGAAATTCCTGCCGACCATTCCGTTGGGGTGATTTCTCCGCACGAGGAT
>JACOMT010000002.1:16181-45865 GCA_014623385.1 Paracoccaceae bacterium | reverse complement strand
GCATGTGGTAGCGGATATCAACGAGAACGATGTTATGATGCTTAAATTCAAAGGTAAACTCCCCTTTCATCTGTATGGTACCATCGATGAATTCTTTCTGGTGTTCAAGGCCGAAATGGTGATGGATGTCGAAGTCTAGGTGTTGGGATCCCTACACAGGCGACCTCTATGTCGTGCTCAGAGGTGCCATCCACAGCCCCCCGGTCGGATGCGAAATGCAGGGTTTTGCTGATCGGGCCCAGAAGTACGCCCAATACGGGTGATCCGGTCGGTGCCGTCCTGGGACCGCGGACATGATGTCGGCGGTGTGCTCTGTCAGATACGACGGTTGAACCCGCCCGAGACACGCGGCTCTGCCGTGCAAGCTATCGCAGGAGGGGTAAGTGCAGCCCGGACCACGCAATCTGATCACCGATGTTTCCGGCCTGATCGTCGGAAATGCACAGGACACCGCGCTGAAATCCGGTGTCACCGTGCTGACCGCCGACCACCCTTTTACCGCCTCGGTCAGCGCGTTGGGCGGTGCGCCCGGGACACGCGAAACCGATCTGCTTGCTCCTGACAAATCGTTATCGCAGATTGATGCGCTCTGCCTTGCGGGCGGGTCGGCCTATGGGCTGGATGCGTGTTCCGGCGTGGTCGACGGGCTGCGCGCCGCCGGGCGTGGGTTCCCGGTGGGCTCTGCAATCATTCCTCTGGTCCCCGGTGCCATTGTCTTTGACCTGCTGAACGGCGGAGACAAGGCTTGGGGCGACAACCCTTATCGCGCTCTGGGCCGCGCGGCGCTGGATACGGCCCGCCCGGATTTTGATCTCGGCTCTGTTGGCGGCGGCACGGGGGCCTTGTCTGCAACGCTCAAGGGCGGGCTTGGTTCGGCCTCTTTGATACTGTCTGGTGGTGTAACCGTGGGCGCGCTGGTTGTTGCCAACCCGATGGGCAGCGCGACAACACCGGGCGACCGTCATTTCTGGGCCGCACCCTTTGAAATCGATGGCGAATTTGGCGGTTTGGGACCGGATCCTAAAGCAGGGCTGGGCCGCACGCTGAACAGCCGCAAAGCCGCCGCAATGCGTGCGGGTGACGTGGAACACGCCAACACCACCATCGCGATTGTCGCAACCGACGCCCCGCTGACCAAGGCGCAATGCCAACGTATGGCGATTTCGGCCCATGACGGTATCGCCCGTGCCATTGTTCCGGCCCATTCACCAAGCGATGGCGATCTGGTCTTTGCACTGAGCACCGGCACGAAGCCTGCGGGGAACCTGGCACAGATCGGGCATGCGGCGGCCTTGTGTCTTGCCCGTGCCATTGCCCGCGCCATATTTCTCGCAACACCGGTACCCGGCGATTTGCTGCCTTGTCATTCGGAGCATATCTGACCCATGTCCTTGCCTGATATGGTAAGATTGTGGTAAGAAATCGACGGCGACGGTCCCCCCTTTGTCGTTGATTGCTGGATTAACCAGTGGCTGCTGTTTATACGGTTTCTGACGGGTCATTTCCACGTTATCCGGCCAGAGACAATCGGCACCACAGGGCAAACCACCCGACCAACCTGGATGCCAGTGTGACGGATTGTACGCAGCATCTTGACCACCCTGGTTGCGCTTCAGTGCATGTAATGGGGTAGGACACTCACGCACTATAACGCGATGGGCAGCCTTTGTCGCGTTGAAAATGGCCGACCAGGTTTCCCGACCCCGGCTTGCATCCCTGACGTTGGCTGGTATTGCCCCGTTTCGCAACGCACGCAATGTCCTGTTGTTTGACGCATTGGCGACGTGGTACCGGATACTTGGCTGCAGGCTTGTTCCCCTTGGCTGTTTTCGGATGTACTGTATGATGTGCTCGGGGTGGTTGAGACGGGAGTTGCCATGTCACTCGCCTATATCCACGCTTAAACTGTTGCAGGCCATCGCACCCACGAATCGGGACATGCCGACTCAGCCCTTGCTGTCAGAAACAGGCTGTACCCGGTTAAGGTAGTGTGCACCGCCAGTTCCTGTAGCGCAGAGGTGCCAAAACCGCCGCGCGACCTGTTCCACTGTGATCAGAACGTCATGCTCAGCAACAAGCCCCGTGAACAATTCGATATCCAGGGGTTTGGAAAATCGTTCATCCGCCACAGTTGTTCAGGTCCGTCGCCGTTCCGCATTCGGCCAGATGTGCACCAAAGGACAAAGGGGCGACATCTGTTCCCCAGCGCACCACGCGTCACCTCTCTGCGTCCCGGGATCCACACATCACCCCTGTTGCCACGCGGATAACGGAAGGTAATTGACCCTTGGTCCATGGACCTACCATATTCGACAGTGCACCGGGATAGCCAACATCAGGCGCGTCCGCATGGGTGGCCAATCCGCACCAAAGCCCGGCGCGATCAATGGCGAAGCGCACAGGCAATCCTTGAAAGC
The DNA here is from genome assembly GCA_014623385.1 of Paracoccaceae bacterium. Lineage (GTDB taxonomy): Bacteria > Pseudomonadota > Alphaproteobacteria > Rhodobacterales > Rhodobacteraceae > JACOMT01. The sequence continues at coordinate 43,448 of JACOMT010000002.1, read as the reverse complement.
GCCATCGCATGCACCGCGCTGAAGGAAGGTTGAATAGATCGCTCAGCAGGGTTTTTGCCCGCTGGCCGCCATCCCCGGCGACAAAGGCCGCGTCGCCCTGTTCCGCCCGGTCCACCACGATGTTGACGCCCGTGCCGGACGGCATTACCGCTGTGAGCGCTACCGATTGACGGACTGCGCTCAGAATCTGGCCGAACACCTTGGTGCAGGGCCTTGCTCTACACACCGTTGGCGACTTCGGCGGGGGCATAGCCCCTGGACCTTGACGGTACGGCAATGGCTCAGAACCCGGATCCCATGCCCGTCAATCGGGGCCGGTATAGTCAAACCGTGCCTTGCCTTTGCGCCCCTGTCGCAATCTGACTCGCACGTTGCGCGCGTCCAAGCGCGTGGATTCCGGCAAAGCCAGTTCCATATCCCGCGCCATGACATCAAACATCGGGATTGACCTTATGGCCGAAATACGCGACAGGCACTATGTGCTGCTCATCGCGCCTACATGGCAGAGCAATGTCGTTCAGGATGACGAATCATGCGCCGGTCTTTGTGGTCGGTGCCATGCAACGCCTCACAGGCCATTCCCGCGCTGATAGAGCCGTCGCCAATCATGGCGATGGGCTTCCCCCGGTCGGCTAGCCCATGTCCCGGCCCACTGTACAGCCTATACAGGGCACGAATGCGGTCTGGATAGCCTTGAATGGCCGACATCCCAGATCAGCTTGTCCATCGGTGTGTTGAACACAGCATGGAGTGTCACCATGGGGTGTCACCGCCAGGTTCCACTCGCACAGCACGGAGCCCAAATGCCCACCGGTTTCGGATACTGGTGATATGTCCTCGTCCTGAAGCTGTTGTGCCAAGGTCGCTAACTCACAGTAGGTCCGACCATGCGATCCAAAAATGGTATCTGGGTATATGACATGTTCAGGACTCCCAACTGGTCCCGCACAAAAAGTTTGACTGGTGCATGGCAGCAGTGGCTTGTAGCCAGCAAGAAAAAGAAACCAAGGGGGTGATGTTGATCCCCCGTGTAATCGAGTCCGGGAAGTCAGAACAGGCCGATTGCCTGGCTGAGGTCAGGTATGAAATGACCCGACCTCATTCTTTTGCGCACATCAGCTGTGGCGCGTGACTTCGTGGATCACATAGGACGAGAAGCTGCCGGGCGTTGGGTCCTGTGCTTCTTTGGATTCTGGCGGAAGCAGAGTTCCGACCAGAAACAGTAGGTAGATGAATACCCCCGCACCCCCGACCAGCATTCCCGCGATTCCGGCACCAACTGCCATCTGACCGCTGATTTCAGCCAGAATGCGGGAGCGCGACATGTCGCCGTCAAAGAGCTCTTTCTTTGTCATGTGCAAGCCTTTCCTTAATTCGGTGGGGCATAGCCGTGAATCTGCGCCCAAGCGTACCAGTCATCAACCACGGTGCCGGTCAATAGGATGCCGATCCCACCCGTCAACGGCGTTAAGACCGCAAACCACCATGCCCAGCGGTGAATGCCTTCCATTGTCGCGTTGAACCCCATCGTCCAGCGCCAGAACAAGGCCGCGCGTTCCGATGCCGTGCCGCGATCCGCAATCTGTTCCAATTCGCGATCACCGCCATAGCGGGACACGGCCAGGATCGTTGCCCCATGCATCGCAAAGAGCAGAGCCGCACCATAAAGGAACGCAATCGACAGCGCGTGGAATGGGTTATAGAACAGATTCCCGTATTGGACCGAGAAGTTCATCGTCCAGTCAAGGTGGCTGAATATGCCATAGGGCACCGCCTCGGACCAGCTGCCCATCAGGATCGGGCGGATCAGGCCCAACACCAGGAACAGCCAGATCGCGGAACCAAAGGCCCAGAACACATGCTTGCCCATTTTCAGCTGTTGCGCCAGCTGCCAGGACCTTGCCCACCACAGCATGACCGCAACCAACAGAAAGAAGCTGGCGATCAACCACATGCCACCTTCGGCCAGTGGGGCAAAACCCAGACCGTATTCAGGCCCTGGCGGTTCCAGCGAGAAATAGAACAGATCCCGCATGAACACACCGGGATTATATCCCGCCTGGCCCCAGTAACTGGCACCGACCATGATAAACCAAACTGCACCCGATGCCAGCGAGGCCATGCCCAGACCGCCCAGATAGAATGGTCCCAATTGGGCGTTGCCAAACCAGCCCAATAGCTTGGAAAAGCGGGTGCCACTGCTACGTTCCCGCAGATCCACATCCTCAACTGTGCCCATTTCGGGCGGGCCTTGAACCTGCACTTGGGTAAAGATGTTCTGATACTCAGCCATTAACCCCTCCCTCAAGGTCGACCCAAAAGGGCAAATCCACATACCAATACCACCAGTCGGCCCAAGCATCGAACCAGACGGTCCCAGAGATCACTATACAGACCGCCGACCAAAAGCCGGCGTTCAGCGCCAAGAACAACCCAAGACGGTGAATGCCCAGCGGCCCAATCGAATAGCCAATGAAGTCTCGGAAATACGTGTCTTCATGTTCCGGTTGCCGCATCTCTTCACCCGCTTCGGGATTTGCCGCCGACAGAATCAGCGACCCATGCAGCGCCAGTGCCAGACACGTTGTGAAAAAGAACGTAACGGCGATCATATGCGCCGGGTTGTAGTGAAAATTGCCATAGGCATAACCCACGTTGTTCACCCAATCAAGATGCGTGAAAATCCCGTAGGGGAAGCCATGGCCCCAGGCACCCATCAGAACCGGGCGGATCACAACCAGTGTGACATAGGCCAGGATTGCAAAGCTAAAGGCAAAAGGCACATGCAGGCCTATCCCCAGCTTGCGGGCAATTTCAACCTCGCGCAGCGCCCAGCTGACGAACGCGCCAACCGCACACATCGTGATAATCTGCCACAGGCCGCCACGATCCAGCGGTGCCATGCCCAGACCCACGTCCAGATCAGGAGGTTCTATCGAAATGCGCAGCGGGTGCCATGTGTCGCCCAAAGCCGCACCATAAAAAATCAGGATAGTTCCCAACAATGTGAAAAAGACGGTCGTGACCCCGAAAAAGCCCACATAAAAGGGGCCCACCCAAAAGTCGAACAGATCGCCACCAATCAGCGTCCCTCCGCGGACGCGATACTTTCTTTCGAAGCTGAGCAATGCCATCTTCACCATCTCCGCGTTTGGCGACCCAAGGTGCGAGAATGCTGTGGGCCGTCGTTAAAATTCGGATGTGCTGCGGGCGCTAACCGGAGGTCAGCACCCGCAGCAAAGGCCTGGTTACTCGGTGGCGTATTTTTCAGCCGCAATGTCAAACCAGTTGTACCGATCCGTGCTGAGCAGAACAAGATGTATCATTGCTGCCAGCAGGAACAGGAACACGCCCTGTGCGACGAACACACGACGGGGGTCGAAGACCAGCCAGATCTTATAGAACTTTTGCATTTCTCAATCCCCCTCAGAACCAAGGACGCCAGATGAACGTCGCCAGATGAGCTACAAGGGCAACGGCCGAAAACAGCCAGAGCCCACTCATGTAGACAGCATGCAATTCTTGCGCTTGCTCGTCGGTAAGACCTGTAAAAGACAGGTCGCCATTATCAGTCATAGGGTTTCCTTTCGAAAATCTTAGCTGACGCCGCGCACCCCGCGGCCGGGTCCATTGCAGCCCCAGGGGACTGCGCCGGGCTCTGTCCACCCGTCTCCGGGCAGGCAGTGACGGACCCGATCAGCCGACCGGGAATTCCATAGCGCGGTATAACCACGTCAAAACTCATGCGGAAAAGATCATCGGTGTGATGATGCGCGCCTGGCTCATCGCGCAACCAATCGGTCCTTTGTCAGTCAGCGACTCGTTTTTGGTCGCGGCCAGCACCCAAGTCAGACAGGCCAGCGGCAGGGCCGCCAGAAAGATGATCGCGAAATAGACCATGAATTCCACACGTGGCGGTTTGTGGCTCCGCGGTGGTGCCATGTCAGACGTAAAATCGGTCATTTGGTCTCTCCTTCGGTGTCATGTGGTACTGTTCATCTCTGACAGTGTTGGATTCAGCGCACGCACGGTTTCCAGCACGACACGCTCGGCACCCGCATTCAGTGCCGCTTGTTCCGCAGCATCACGCAGCGATTTCGCCGCCGAGATACGGGTCAGGATCGGGTGTTGTTCGACAATCTTGTCCAACAGCGTCTGAGCATCTGCGTCCCAAGGGAAATCCCGACGCAGATTGGTGGGCGTGGCCTCTACCGCATCCATCTCGCTGCCTAGTGGCAGGATGTGGAACAGGGCATCGAAAAGGCCGTTGCAGATTTCTTGGATCAGATAGGTTGCCCCGGCATAACCCATAAAGGGCGTACCGGTGGCGCGCCGGATCGTGGCACCTGGGAAACTAGCCGCAATAAAAGCAGGGCTGGGTCCATGGCCTGCTTTCAATTCGGCCAGGTAAATCTTTTCATTGATTGATCCCAACACGATCAGAGGCCGTTTCTGCCCTATCAGGGCGCGCACTTCTTCATTGTTGGTTTTAGCCCCGGCAGAACGCGCTATCGCAAAGGCGCAGGGCAGACCCATATCCTCTTCCAGGAACAGACGAATGCCGCGAGTATAGGTTTCGTTGGCGACTATGGCAAAGCTGGCGGTGGCAAAGAAATCCTGCGTGACCGAGCGCCAAAGATCCCAAACCGGTTTGATGGTGGAATGCTTTTCGGTCTGGATGAACGGTTCAGGGTCAAGGTTCAGAAAATCACCTAATTTGCGCAGGAATTTGGTTGTCGACTCCACACCAATCGGTGCTTGCAAATAGGGTTTGCCCAACAGCTCACACAGACCCCGGCCAAATTCCCGGTACATGCAAATGCTTACGTCAGCATTCACCAGATTGCGCATATCGGCTACATGGGCACCCAGCGGCATCACCATGTTCACCTCGGCCCCGATGCCTTCGACAAGGCGCCGGATTTCGGCAAGGTCAGACGGCATGTTGAACGTACCGTACATTGGACCCAAGATGTTGACGCGCGGCTTGGTACCCTCTTCTCGCCTTTTTTCTGGTGGCATTCGGCCTTTGGTCATGCCGAATTCGGTAAAGATCCAGATCATCGCCCGGTCGGCGGCCTGCCATTGATCCTCGTCAATCGTTCGGGGCAGGAAGCGCTGGATGTTGGTGCCCTGTGGGGTCACGCCGCCACCGATCATCTCGGCAATCGATCCCGTAACAACAACTGCGGGCAGGGCCGGATCTAGTGTGTCCCATGCGCGTTTCATGGCACCCTCTGTCCCGTCACGGCCCAATTCTTCCTCGCCCAACCCCGTGACCACAATCGGCAATTCATGTGGCGGCAACGCATCGGTGTAATGCAAAACGGAGGTGACGGGCAGGTTTTCACAACCCACTGGACCATCAACGACGCATTGCAGCCCCTTGACTGCACAAAAGGCGTAAACCGCCCCCCAATAGCCCCCCGCGCGATCATGATCCTGGATCAGCATGCTGGCATCCCCCCGTCCCGGGAGTGACCCGGGACCTCCCGGCCGCTCAGGTGGAGGCCTCTGATCCGGGTCCGGGACGCGGCAAACCGTTGGCCAACGGGCGCACGCATATCTGGAATGCTCCACCCGCTCATCAGATCATCTCCTGCGCTTTGACGGCACGGGCTTGCCTGGCCAGCTTTTTCATATGCTGCGCGCGGAAATCAGGGCGCAGGTTTGGATCTGCTTCCCAGATGCCAGCAGTGTCACCGTCGCCGACGTCTTTGAAAAACGCCTTCATTCGCTCCATACGGTCCTTGTTGCCGATGGCCGCGTTAACCACATGTGCCAGCGACCCCGCCCCCGCAGATCCCATAAGCGGGCGCGCGGAAATCAGGTTGGTAAAATACAGACCCGGTATGCCCAGCTCCTTTGCCTTTTGCACAACTGGAGTCGTGCCAATGGCCAGATCGGGCTGCAAAGCTTCCATAGCAGCGCAATCATCTTCCAGTGATGCGCGGAATTTGACGGTGACGCCTTTGGCCGCCAGCCAGTCAGCATCCGCCGCCGACCAGGGTGTTTTAGGGCATGCTGTGCCGACATAGGGCACCTCGGCCCCGCTTTCGATCAACAAACGCGCAACCAGCAATTCGGACCCTTCATAGCCCGACAGCGTAATGCGGCCCTTGATGGCAGATGCGTCCAGTGCACCCTTGATCACAGGGAGCACGGCATTCTGTGTGGCCGAAATCTGGTCCAGCGGGGTGTTGAACGCGTCACCGACGGCGGCAAGCCAAGCCGCCGTGCCATCATGACCAACGGGGGCCGATCCCACTATGGGTCGCCCCGCTGCCTCAAACTCTCGTACTGCAGCAGTATAGAACGGATGGATCGCAGCGACAACACCACAATCCAGCGCTGCATAAAGTTCGCGCCATTCCCGGCACGGCACAACCGGCCCCGCCGCCAAGCCCAGCGGTGCCAGCATGTGCCCGATCACCATCGGGTCAGCCGGGAACATCTCACCCAATAAAGTTACAGTTGGCCGGTCAAATTTTCCACTGACAGGTGCAGCCACCGGTCCGGCCTCGACCTCGGCACGGGCATAGTTCAGCATCGCACCTGCCAGAACATCCTTGGCCTCAGCATGGGTTGGAATACCAAATCCGGGCACATCAATACCTACGATCCGCACACCGTTGATTTCGTTAGGCAACAGGCGCAGCGGCACGCCGCTGGCCGTGGGTACACACAGGTTCGTGACGACAATCGCGTCGTACCGGTCCGGATTGGCCAGCTCACGCACACTGTCGCGGATGTCCTCGAACAGCTTGCCGGTCACCAGTGTTTCGGAATTGAATGGCACATAGCCGACCGACCGTCGCGCCCCGTAAAAATGGCTGACAAAGGTTAGCCCATAGACGCAACATGCGCTGCCCGACAGTACGGTAGCCACACGGCGCATCCGCAATCCCACGCGCAATGATCCAAAGGCCGGGCACATCGATTGTGGCTTGTCATGCGGTCCTTGCGGATAGTCCTGGGCGTATTGATCCAACAGACCAGATTGCCCTGCCATGCGTGCCGCGGCTTGCATATCAGCATCGGAATGACAACCCATCGCGTCCTCGCCGACAGGCGGGGCATCCTGTGGATGCTCCATCCTGACATCGGCCTGCGCAGCACCGTCATATGTGACCTTGTCACTCACGCGTCAGGCCTCGTCATACACAACTTCAAGCGACTTTTTCGGGGCGGCATGCTTGCCACGCATATCCGCATCGGATGCCGGGACCAGCGTGACGCTTGCCCCCGTTTCAGAACCGTCAGGTCAGTTCCGACTTATGCGCCGCCAATTCCTGTTGCGCATCCTGCAGGCGCCCCTGCAGCACCTCCAGCTCCTTTTGCAACCGCGCATCATTGGCCACCGCCTTGTCTGCCAGCATCAACCCCACCAGCAGCAGCAAGCGCGTTTCAGAGAGCGACCCAAGCGAATCGGCAAAGGCTTGGGCCTCGCCCGAACCATCATCCTTGTTCACAACCAGTCCGGCGACCCCGACGTTGCCGCCTAGCCTGCGGAAATACTCTACTGCCGAACAAACGTTGTTCGCCACATACAGCGATTGCAGGTCATTCGAGCCAACCAGAATTACCTTTTGCGCCATGTCCCGCGCAATCGGCAGGCCAAAGCCGCCACAGACCACATCACCCAGGAAATCTAGCAGGACATAGTCAAAATCCCAATCGTGAAATCCCAGCTTTTCGAGCAGCTCAAACCCATGGATGATGCCGCGCCCGCCGCAGCCGCGCCCGACCTCGGGTCCGCCCAATTCCATCGCGAATACGCCACCGCGCTTGAAACACACATCACCGATTTGCACCTCTTCGCCTGCCAATTTCTTTTGGGTTGAGGTTTCGATGATCGTCGGGCACGCTTTGCCGCCAAAGAGCAGCGATGTGGTATCCGATTTCGGATCGCACCCGATCAGCAAAACGCGTTTGCCCTGTTCCGCCATCATGTGACTCAGATTGGCAAGCGTGAACGATTTGCCGATGCCACCCTTGCCATAGATTGCGATAATCTGGGTTTCCTTGACTACCTCAGCCGGGATCACATCCGCCAGGTCTTCATGCGCTTCTTCGTACAGGCGTTGGTCGAACCTTTTGAGACTGGACACTTCGTGTTTCACGCCGTTCCCCTCCAATTCAAAATCATTTTCAAACAGTCGGGGTCCGTGAAAGCGGTCTGATACGCTTCTACCGCTTCTGTCGGTTGGGCATGATGCGTGATCAGCCCGTCCAGATAAAGAGCACCGGAATCGATCAGATTACAGATGGCGATCAGATCATCACGCTGCCATTCGGCGGCGATGCGGAACCGCGCCTCTTTCATAAACGCGGGCGGAAAGGCAAAGCTGATTGGTGCACTGTAAAATCCGGCCAGGACAATCTCGCCACCCTTTTGAAGACACCCGACCAGGTCGTTCAGCAGGTCGCCATTGCCCGATGCATCATAGATCGCGCTGTAATCGCGCCGACTATCTTGTTCGGGATGCAGAATCTGATAGCCTTGTGCACCGTGGCTTCGCTTAGATTCAACCTCCCACACAGTTGGGGGCGAGCCACCTAGAGCCAATGTCAACCGGGCCAACAGCCGACCCAATACACCGTGCCCCACGATCAGCTCGGGCAAGGCCTTGTCTGGACCGGCCATCGCGTGACGCGCGGTCGCAGCCAGTGCCAATAGCGCGCCTTCGGCCCCCATTTGGGAATCGATCCGGATAACCCGGCTGGCATCAGTAACCATCCGTGCAGACGCGGCTCCGAACAGGCCAAAAGCCTCATCATAACAATTGGCACCAGGCACAAACACGTGATCACCAACCTGAAACCCGCTGAGTGCTCCAGCCTCGACAACCTCGCCTGCGGCCTCGTATCCTGGGACCAGCGGATAGCCCATGCCGGGAAACGGCGGCATCTCGCCGCTCCAAAAAAGCTTTTCCGTGCCGGTGGAAATTCCGGAATGGGCGGTGTCGACGACGATATCCGTCTCGCCGGGTCTGATAAGACCCAGAGATGCGAAGCACAGATCCCGCGGACCTTTCAGAAGGATAGCATCTGTTTTCACCCTGTCCTCCAACAACCGCGTCATCCCTCTTAGGGGTGTCAATAAAGACTCACCCTAGACGCTCTTGATTCGGGTGTCAATTTATCATGACAGCAAAATGTGTCAACTAATTTAGACAGTGAATAATCAATTGTCAGATTTTTGGTTTTATCGCTGTGACAACAGAGGTGACATAGGGCCGGGCCACGCGATGAAACCGCACATTGGCGAAACCCGCATTCTGGCAAAAAGCCTTTATTTCATGGGCAGACCGTGTGCGCCCTGCCTGCATGGCCAAGGTGTAAAAGGCAAAATAAACATCGACTGACCGGCTGGGCCGGGTACCGCCGCCCATGGGTTCGGAAATGATCAGGCGACCACCGGGCGGCAATGTGTCAAATATTTTGGACATCAAGCCGCGCACCGTTTCGAACCGGAATATATCCGGGTTCGTTCCGTGAGCCCTGACGCTGCAAACCGCTTTGTTGCCTGAGGCGCGACCTCTGGTAAGTCGAAAAGCTCCAGCTGGGTGTCTGGTCGCACCGCCCCGACAGCAATCAGAAAGGTGCCAGAGCCCCCGCCCACATCCAAAAGACGTCGCACCCCTCGCAGGTCAACAGCACGCAAGGTGTCCTGGGCCACCAGTATTTGTGATTGCGCCATAAGATCGGAAAATGCCTCCGCAGTGTCCGGACCAATTGCTGTGCCGGGGCCAAAGACATAGGGCCAGCTTTCCGAAAGCTCAGTCCGTTCTGGCCCTTTGATTAGAGCCACCGGATCACCAAGGTCGCGATAAAAGGCACCGTGATGCCGAATTATTTGGGCAAGCCCCGGCACCCCCATCAACGCGGCCCCCCTGCGCGCCAGGCCATATCGCCCGTCACGGCGACGGCGCAGCAGGTTCAGCGCAGCCCCCGCCTGCAACAAAATCGCCATGCGCTCCGCCGGGATATCCAGTGCCTGACCCAGGTCATCGGGTGCCATCGGGCCCGACTGCAAGCGGCGGAAAATATCTAGTTCTACCAGCGCATATAGCACCTGTGACTGAACAAATCCCTGAACCAAGTCGAAGAGCACCGCACCATCGCGGCGGGCAAAGGCGCGTGTCAGAGGAAACCTGCTGGCCCGGCCCTGGAAGGCGGGGCTTGCCACCATCCGATAAAACCATCCGCAGCCCCAGCCATCCTGTTGCACCGCACCGCCCATCTTACAAAGGGCGGGCGGTATTCACCGATGGAGCCACGGGGGTCAGGCGCTCTGCCTGTTTACGGACCATCTGGGCGAGCACCGCCTCACCCGGGCAAGACGGGATGGATGCAATCGCCCCGCTCAGAATCGCTTGGAGTCGCGCAATCGCGCCCTGAACACCCAGCTCTGCCACCGCATTGGGGCGCCCGTGCAGATCGTCCTGCCCCGCAGGCTTACCCAGGGTTTCCACATCATACAAAGCATCGCGCAGGTCGTCAGCGACCTGAAACGCCTCGCCAATGCGCGCGCCCAGCTCTTCCCACGGTTCCGGTTCCTGACCAGCGGCGACCGCGCCTAGCTGGGTCGCAGCAATGAACAACGCGCCGGTTTTGGCCCGATGATAGGCACCCAGGTCCACGACATCCTCGCTTTCCCAAGCTTGTCCGGCGCAAATGCCGCCCGGCATGCCAGTCCGCTGGCTGAGGATCAGGATCAGGTGAGCCACCCGTTTCAGATCGTGATGCGCCACCCGTGCCAACACCTCAAAAGCCAGAACGATCAGGCTGTCCCCGGTCAACAGCGCCATCGGTTCGGAAAAGGCGCGATGAACCGACGGCTTGCACCGCCGCATATCGGCATCATCAAAACAGGGCATATCGTCATGTACCAGGCTGGCACAGTGGATCAGTTCCAATGCGGCTAGGGCGGCATTCGTAATCTCAGGCTTGTTATCGCCACAGGCCATCGCCACCGACAATAAAATCATCGGGCGAATGCGGGCCCCGCCCGGTATCGTCGCGTATTCCAGCGCATCTGCCAGCTTTGGCGGCGCACCGCGCCCCCGACCCACTGAAACGGAGTGGGCGATGGCCGCCTCAATCCGTGCTTTTAATGTCATTTACCGCCCTTTCCCAAATGAACTGTTACAAATTTTGGATACCAAAAGTGTAAATCATACTCGACACTTCGACAAAGCGAGTCAACAGTTCGAGGCGAAGGCAAGGATAGAAACGTGAACATCACATCGCCTTTTGTGAACCACAGCTACGCGAACCGGCCATCTGTTTTGATCGTCGGCGCTGGGATTGGCGGATTATCCGCAGCAGTCCGTTTGGTGGCGGCAGGTGCGCGTGTCACGGTGTTGGAACAACACGGGTATCCCGGCGGCAAAATCCGCACGATGGACAGTACCGCTGGACCGGTGGATGCCGGTCCCACTGTGTTGACTATGCGGTCGGTTTTTGACGATATTTTTGCCGCTGCGGGCACCCGGCTGGATGACCATGTGACGCTGATCCAACAAGATATCCTTGCCCGGCATTTCTGGCCGGATGGATCTCGGCTGGACCTGTTTGCCGACCCTGATCAAAGCATCGCCGCTGTCGCGGATTTCGCAGGACCGACAGCTGTGGCCGAATTCCGCGCTTTTTGTGCTCGCTGCAAAACGCTGTTTGACGCGTTCGAAGGGCCGATGATGCAAACAGCGGTGCCACGCCTGATTGATCTGACCCGTTGCGTGCTGTCACAGCCTACGCTAATCCGACAGATGACACCATTATTCACCTTGGCACAAGCACTAAACGCCCATTTTTCGGATCCGCGCCTGGCCCAGCTTTTTGGTCGGTATGCAACCTATGTCGGTGGATCGCCCTATGCCTCACCCGCACTGCTGGCGCTGATCTGGCAAGCCGAGGCCGCAGGTGTCTGGGCTGTCCAGGGTGGTATGCATCGGCTCGCCCATGTCCTTGCGGACGTGGCCCAGGCCCGTGGTGCTCGTTTTTACTATCGCACAAAGGTTGACCAGATCCTGGTCAAAGACGGGCAGGCCATCGGTCTCGCGCTGACCGATGGCACCCGGCAGATGGCCGATGCAGTTCTGTTCAACGGCGATCCCAGAGCCTTGGCAACCGGTACCCTGGGACAATCGCTACGCCGGGTTGCCACCCGGTCCCGCAGCTTGCCGCGGTCGCATTCCGCGCGGGTCTACAGCTTCGCTGCTGCCGTCAGCGGGCCGGAATTGGCCCATCACAACGTGTTTTTTGCCGATAACCCACGCCGCGAATTCGACGCGCTGACCGCCGGGCTCGTGCCGCAAACCCCCACCCTTTACATCTGCGCCGAAGATCGCGGTCAGGGCATTGATTGGCCCCGAACCGAACGGTTCGAGATCATTGCGAATGTGCCCGCACTTTCCGGACGCGTTGCTTCACAGGAAAAGGACATTCGCTCATGGCACGAGATGATTATCCGGACGATGACGCACCACGGGCTTCATTTCGATCCGACGCCAAACACGAATTCGTTGACGACCGAGATGACATTTGCCCGGCTGTTCCCCGGGTCGCTCGGTGCGCTTTATGGCCAGTCCCCCCACGACCTGACATCCGCATTCAAACGCCCGACCGCCCGGACGCCGATTCGCAACCTGTACCTAACGGGCGGCGGCACCCATCCGGGGGCCGGTATGCCCATGGTTGCCATCTCCGCCCGGCATGCGGTAGAGGCGATATTGAACGACCTAACTTTAACATCTCGGTCGGTGCCAATGGCTATGCTTGGTGGTATGTTGACGGCATAAGCGATGACAGCCGCCGTGCCGTTTCCGTGATCGGATTTATCGGGTCTGTGTTTTCGCCCTGGTACCACTGGTCTGGGCGCAAATGGCCTGAAAACCATGTTTGCATCAATGTTGCAACCTATGGGCCGGGCGGGCGGTTCACCATGACTGACCGGGGGCGCAGCGCGTTGCGCCAGACTGCCTCGAGGCTCGAGGTTGGGCCGTCGATGATGCGCTGGGTCGCCGACACGTTGGTGATAGATATTGACGAAATTGCCGCCCCGCCCTTGGTAGGCCGGGTCCGGGGTCAGATCCGGCTGACACCGGCGTCGGTTACCGATGTTGAACTGGCTCTTACCCCGGATGCCAGTCACATCTGGCGCCCCTTTGCCCCCGTCTCCCGGATCAAGGTCGATATTCAGCGTCGCGGCTGGACGTGGGAAGGACATGGGTATTTCGACGCCAACTTTGGCACCCGCGCCTTGGAAGAGGACTTTTGCTATTGGACTTGGGGTCGTTATCCGGTGACCGATGGCACCGCTTGTTTCTATGACGCGACCCGCCTGGACGGATCGCAAATGGTCGCCGGATTTCGTTTTGCCGAAGATGGCCGAGTCGAGGTGATGGCTATGCCACCGAAACGTAGGATGCGGCACAGCCTGTGGGCTGTTGCTCGGGACACGCGGGGGGATGCGGATTTTCAGCCGCATCAGGTTTTGAACATGCTGGATGCTCCGTTCTATTCGCGGTCGGCAGTCAAAACACGCATTCATGGGGTCGAAACCGTCGGCGTGCATGAAGCATTGGACTTGCGCCGGTTCCGATCACCGCTGATCAAACCGATGCTGGCCGTGCGCGTTCCGCGTCGGCGAAACTGGCGGTTTTGCGAAGATAGCTAGTGCCCGATCCGTGCGGCATCCGGGTTCAGGTGCCAAATGGCGGCGTTTAGCGCGCTGGCAATGCTGACCCACGCAAGGTAAGGTGTAAATAACAGGCCCGCAATCTGATCAACCTGCCATAGGGCCAGCATGGCCGCCAAAACCGACAGCCACAAAGCAATCACAACGAACATACCCAACCGGATGTTGCGCAGGCCAAAGAACACCGGCGACCAGAGCACGTTGAACGTAATCTGCACGGACCAAAGCGCCATCGCTAGCCCGTTATCGGGCTGGACCGCCACGCGGGCCCCCGCAGCCGACATGCAGCCATAGAGCACTGTCCAGGTGACGGGGAAAACCCAATCCGGCGGAGTCCATGTCGGTTTGGTCAACTGCCGATACCAATCGCCCGGCGGGAACAACCCGCCCGTCGCACCGGCCCCGACACAGGCCATAAAGAATATGCCGAAATACAACCACCAATCCATAGCCGTTATCCTAGACGCGGTGCTTTCTGAATCAAGTGACCGTGCTGGGCCTGACGGTGCCGTTCCAATGTCGCCAGCACATCGAACAGCGCGTCGCTGCGCGACCACGTGTCAGCGGGTACCGCAGCCGCCTCTACCAAAAACGCCACCTGAGGCAGCGGGGCAGCATAGATCACTGCGGAACGAGGCATCATCATCGTAACCACGCTGCGCCACATCGACAGCCCCAGCCAACCCAGCTTTTGCGCCTTGGAGGTCCGTGCCCTCCGGGTCAGGCTGTCATAAGCCATCCGATGAATTTGTCCTCCGATCCCGGCATAGATGAACCGAGCCGCAAAAATGCCGGGCCGCGCGCTGATCGGCAGCGCGCTCAGCCCCGCTTCGGAGCGGAAATACAGGCGGTTCGCCTCCATCAACAGCCGCTTGACCATGCGGCGCACCGGTGCGGTGGGATAAGGCGCACGCAGAAAGGCGTCCGCCGTCATCCCTGCTTCGGCCAGCCAATCCAGCGGTATATACAAACGCCCCTCGCGCGCGTCCTCACCTATATCACGGGCGATATTCGTCAGTTGCATCGCAACGCCCAGATCGCAGGCACGGGCCAGGGCATGTTGATCGCGCACGCCCATCAGGACGCCCATCATTACCCCGATCACCGATGCCACACGGGCGGAATAACCGTGCAAATCCTCCAGCGTATTATACCGTCGCCCCGCAGCATCCCAGGCGAGTCCCTCTAACAACGCGTCTGGCAACGCACGCGGCATGTCGAAATCCTCGACCACGGCAGCAAAGGCCCGGTCCGCCGCCGCGTCGCGTGGCCGCCCTTCGTACACCAGGTCCAACCGGTCGCGCAGGTGCAGCACTGCGTCAGCCTGTTCGGTGTGCAAGTCCACCGCATCATCCGCCAACCGGCAAAAGGCATACAACGCCAGGGCGGGACCGCGAACATGAGCGGGTAACAGGCGCGACGCCGCGTGAAAGGACAGCGAACCATGCCGGATCGCATTGCGGCATGCTTCCATATCCCGGGGGTCAATCACGCCCGCACCGTGGCCGGGTCCGGCACCAGCTGATCCAGCACCTCGGCACTGGAAATCACGCCGGGCAGCCCCGCACCCGGATGCGTCCCCGCGCCCACCAGATAGAGACCCTTGGCCTCTTCACTCACGTTATGCGGGCGGAACCACGCGCTTTGCAGGATGCGGGGTTCAATGGAAAACCCGGCACCAAAGGGGCTGAGATAGCGTTCGGCAAAAGTATCGGGGGTAAAGATGACCTCGGATGCAATGCGGTCGCGCAGCCCGGGCAGCAACCGATCTTCCAGCACGTTCAGCACCGCCGTAGTGTAAAAGTCCCGTTGCGTTTTCCAGTCAACGGGGTCCTTGTGCCCCAGATGCGGTACTGGGCTGAGAACATAGAACGCATCGTCACCGGGCGGTGCCACACCAGGATCGGTGATACTGGGCCGATGGACATAGAGACTCATATCTTCTGCTAATACCCCATTGCGGAAAATGTCCCTGATCAAGCCTTCATAGCGCGGGCCGCTGAGTATCGTGTGATGCCCCACATCGCCCCACATCCCTGCGGTGCCGGATGTGCCGAAATACCAGACATAGAGGCCCATAGACCAACGCCGACTGTCCAGATGCCGGTTGGTCCAGCGGCGCTTCATGTGTTTGCGCAATAGGCGGGAATAGGTGTGACCCGCATCCGCATTGGATACCACGATGTCCGCCAACGCGACGCGCCCGAATGCCAATTTCACCCCGCGCGCACGTCCCTGATCAATCAGAATTTCGTCGACTTCGGTGCCCTGTATGACCGTGCCGTCTTGGCTGGCGATCACATTGCGCATCGCGTCCGCAATCGCCTGAACCCCGCCTATGGCGTAGTGAACGCCAAATTTCCTTTCCAAATGGCTGACCAGGATGTACATGGAGGTCACCCGAAACGGGTCGCCACCTATAAACAGCGGATGAAACGACAGGGCCATACGCAACCGTTCGTCGCGGACCCGGCGCGCGGCATGGACGTAAACCGAGCGGTCTGCCCGCATCATGCCAAAAATCGGCAGAGCTTTGATGAACTCCCACAGCTCATGCATTGATCGGCGGCCCAGATTTTCGAACCCAAACCAATACCGCATCTCGGCATCTGCCAGGAACCGGTCAAAGCCCGGCAGATCGCCAGGCGACAGGCGCGCTACCTCGGCCCGTATTGCGGCGGTGCCGGGTCGCATGGTGAAATGCGACCCGTCCGGCCAGCGGATTTGGTAAAACGGGTTCAGCGTACGCAGGTCGATGTCCTGATCGAAATCGCGCCCGCAGGCCGCCCATAGCTCGCGAAAGACTTGTGGAACAGTGACGATGGTCGGGCCCAGATCAAATCGGTATCCGTCCTGCGTGATCGACGATCCCCGCCCGCCGGGTCGATCCAGCCGATCAAAAACGGTGACCCGATAGCCCCGCGCGCCCAACCGCATAGCGGCAGCCAATCCGCCGATACCGGCCCCAATGACAATCGCCCGTGCCCCGGGCTCGGCACCGAGATGAATACCGGTGGACCCGTCGTGCGCCGGGCGAATATGGTCATGGCAGGTCATGGCAGGTCATGGAAATGAGTCCGATCCGATATGTCAATCCAGATTGATAATGGCGCAGATTTACCTTCCCTCACAAGCAGGAATGTGCCAGATTTTTTATAGATTGGTAATACTGTGGGAATCCGTTCATCTTGTAGCCAGCCAATGCAAACCGTGACCCTTAGCTTTTTCCGATTCAGATCGGTTACCGCGCGTGTGTGGGCATTTGCAATGATGGGCGGTGCGCGACTCGCTTTGCCGCGCATTCCGGGCATCGAATTTTGGAAACTATGCGGTTCCGGCACGGGCGATGGGTTTACCCCAGTACCCAACACAGCCGTCTATGCCATATTGGCAGCTTGGCCCGATCTGGGCACGGCCCGCACCCGCACGGGCCACCACAGGCTCTATCGATGGTACCAGCGATGGTCATCCGAGCATTGGACAGTGTTTTTGTCTGCAATCTCGTCGCGTGGGGCGTGGGCGGGCACAGAGCCTTTTGAAATTCACAAGATCGATCAATCTGCCGGGCCGATTGCCATATTGACGCGCGCGACCGTCAAACCGTCAATAGTAGTGCAATTCTGGAACCGGGTGCCCGGTATCTCTGCCGTCATTAGTGCGGACCCCAATGTCCTTTTCAAAATCGGGATTGGCGAGGTGCCGCTGTTGCATCAGGTAACCTTTTCTATCTGGCCAGATGTGACAACCATGGCCGCTTTTGCCCGCGACCCTGTGGGCCCCCATGCTCGAGCGATCACCGCCGTCCGCAACGGTCAATGGTTCAAGGAAGAGCTTTATGCCCGCTTTGCCATTCTGGGGGACAGCGGAAGTTGGGGGGGGGGCAGCCCCCTCGCCCCGAAGGAGCCCCAAAGATGACCGATGCGTTCCCTTTTTCTGCCATCGTCGGACAGGACGATATGAAACTGGCCATGATTCTAACTGCGATTGATCCTGGTATCGGCGGTGTTCTGGTCTTTGGTGATCGGGGCACGGGCAAATCTACTGCGGTCCGTGCACTGGCCGCATTGCTGCCGCCGATACAACAGGTTGCCGGATGCCCGGTGAACTCGCCAGCACCCGAGGATATTCCTGATTGGGCAACGGTCAGCAATATGGACCTGGTCGACAGGCCGACACCGGTGATCGATCTGCCACTAGGCGTGACCGAAGACCGGGTTGTGGGCGCGTTGGATATAGAAAGGGCACTGACCCGTGGCGAAAAAGCATTTGAACCCGGATTGCTGGCGCGGGCCAATCGCGGCTACCTTTATATTGATGAGGTCAACCTGCTCGAAGATCACATTGTCGATCTGCTGCTGGATGTGGCTCAATCCGGCAGAAACGTGGTGGAGCGGGAGGGGCTATCCATCCACCACTCGGCAAAATTTGTGCTAATCGGATCCGGTAACCCGGAGGAGGGCGAATTGCGGCCCCAGCTTTTGGACCGTTTCGGTCTGTCGGTCGAGGTTGGTTCGCCAAAAACCATTGAACAACGGGTCGAGGTTATGCGCCGACGCGATGCCTATGATTGCGACCGTGCCGGATTTCTGGCGCAATGGGTCGAGGCTGATGACAAGATCCGCAAACGCATTGTCGTGGCTCGGGGTGCTCTACCCGACACTACAGCGGATGATGCGATTCTGCACAGCTGTGCCGAGCTGTGTCTGGCTCTGGGATCGGACGGGTTGCGCGGCGAACTGACGCTTTTGCGCGCGGCACGGGCCTTTGCGGCGTATCATGGCGCGACGGACGTCTCCCACGATCACCTGCGGCGGATCGCGGCGGCGGCTTTGTCCCACAGGCTGCGCAAGGACCCGCTGGACGAGGCGGGATCCTTCACCCGGGTCGGGCGAGTTGTGGATACGGTTCTGGCATGATCACACCAGGTACCGAAGCCTGGCATCGGGCTTTGCTAGCACTGACATGCCTTGTGGCGAATCCCGGCGGTCTGGGAGGGCTGGTGCTGCGTGCACGCGCCGGACCGGTCCGCGATACGTTTTTGAGTCGGTTAAGCCAGCTACCGCTGGCCATCCGCCGCATTCATCCCGGCATTTCCGACGACCAGCTGTTTGGCGGGATTGACCTCGCCGCAACGCTGGAAACCGGGCGTGTTGTGAACATGGATGGGCTGCTCGCAACGCGGTCCGCCTTTTTGCTGACAATGTCAGAACGCTGTGCCCCCGGGCTGGCAGCCCGGCTGGCACAGCATCTGGACCGGGAGACGGGCAGCTGTCTGCTCCTGCTTGACGAAGGTGCCGAACCAGAGGAAAAAACGGCCCGGGTTCTGCAGGACAGGGTCGCCTTTCACCTGGATCTGGGGGATGTATCGCTGGCCGATCTGGATACCGCACCACCGGTATATAACGGGCCGAGTCACATTCTGGAGGATGCCCCCGTTGAAATTCTGGCCGGAATTGGTGCCCGGTTCGGGATCACCAATGTGCGCGTACTGGTGTTGGCACATCACTGTACCCGTGCCCATGCCCGCGCACAAGGGCGCGATGTGATAACGTATCAGGACGTGGCTATTGGTGCCCAACTGGTGTTTCCCTCCCGTGCAACGCAAATTCCCAAGTCCGAAGATGATGATACCACAGTCCCGCCGTCCGAGACGCCAGAGCCAAGTACGTCGGATAGCCAGAGCGACACAGGCGACTCCGACCCGCTGGATGCGGATATGATAATTGCGGCGGTCAAGGCCCTGCTGCCACCTAACCTATTGAGTCACACAGCCTCTGCCGGGGCCGTGACGCGTGGCAGCGGACAACAGGGGGCCGGAATCAAACAGCGGGGCAATCGCCGGGGCCGTCCTTTGCCATCGCCCTGGCAAACCCTGCGCAAACGGGCACGGCCCGATGCGCGATGCCTGATCGTCCACCGCGACGACATCCGCATCCGCCGGTTTGAGGAGAGGTCTGACCGGCTACTAATTTTTGCGGTCGACGCCTCGGGCTCTGCCGCCGTCAACCGGTTGAATGAGGCGAAAGGCGCGGTGGAACTGTTGTTAGCCGAGGCTTATGCGCGGCGGGACCATGTTGCCCTGATCTCTTTTCGGGGCATCAGGGCCGATCTGTTGCTGCCGCCGACGCGGTCTTTATTGCAGACAAAGCGCCGGTTGGCCGCCCTGCCCGGCGGGGGCGGCACGCCTATGGCCGCAGGTCTGCAAGAGGCCGAGTCACTGGCCCGGCGCAGCCGTAGCCGGGGAATGAGCCCGACGGTGATCGTGCTGACCGACGGGCGCGCGAATATCGCACTTGACGGGCGCACCAACCGGGGACAGGCGCGCGAAGACAGCGAAATCATGGCCCGGCGTTTGCGAGCGACGGGGATACCCGGCATGATGATCGATGTATCGAATCGGCCCCAACCCGCGCTGCGATCACTGGCCGAAGCGCTGGGTGCGCCCTATTTGCCGCTGCCGCGCGCCAATGCCCAACAGATGAGCAGTGTCGTCACCGACCTGCTGGAACTGGGCTGAGCCATGCGGTGGCCCCCGGCACCGGACTGGCCCCATGCCGGGATGTCGGAACAAATCTATTGCCACCCGCATCGCTGGCATGTCCAACGGATAGGGGAGGGGCCACAGCTATTGCTATTGCACGGGACCGGTGGCAGCACACATTCCTTTCGTGATCTGGCACCTGTGCTGGCAAGCGATTTTCAGGTGATTGCCGTCGATTTGCCGGGACAGGGGCTTAGCCAGTTGGGTGCACGCCAACGGTCCGGTCTGGTTCCGATGGCTGATGATATGGCCGCATTGTGCCGGGCACAGGGATGGGTACCTTTTGCTGTGATCGGCCATTCCGCCGGTGCCGCTGTTGCCCTGCGCATGGCGCAATACCTTGCCCCGGAAACGGTCATCGTTGGCATCAACGCGGCCTTGGGCAATTTCAAAGGGATGGCCGGGATTCTGTTCCCGGTGATGGCCAGAATACTGGCAATGACGCCCTTTACCTCTGTCGTCTTTGCGCGCAGCATCGGCACATCGGCACGAGTCCGGACACTGCTCGACAGCACCGGTTCGCGGCTATCGGATACGGGTGTCGCGCTTTATCGCCAACTGCTCGCCGACCCGAATCATGTGGATGCGGCACTATTGATGATGGCGCAATGGTCGCTGGATGGGCTGTTGCAGGATTTGGGATGTATCCACAATCCGGTTCAGCTGATCGTTGGCGAACGGGACCGCGCAGTGCCCCCGGCAACATCTGATGAGGCCGCCCGACGATTGCCCAATGCTAGCGTCACGCGATTTTCCGGATTAGGGCATCTGGCCCATGAAGAGGACCCGGAGGCCATTGCAACAACAATCCTGGCCTTTCTGAACGCAGTTCGCGGGGTCATCCTGGGCCGGTGACTGGCACACTGACAAGATAGGCCAATATGTCCGCACCACCGCCTCGCAGACGGTAGGACATCCGCGATTTGGCCGAATTATCACCCAAATACGCACACAAAGAGACACGCG
Source organism: Paracoccaceae bacterium (assembly GCA_014623385.1). Lineage (GTDB taxonomy): Bacteria > Pseudomonadota > Alphaproteobacteria > Rhodobacterales > Rhodobacteraceae > JACOMT01. The sequence continues at coordinate 22,236 of JACOMT010000002.1, read as the reverse complement.
GGCTCTCCACATAGCTTGGAAAGCTCTCACCGGTTCAACCAATCCCGCCTCGACCGCAGCCACCAGATCAGGGCCATAGTGGAAATCGGTACAGGTGCCTGCCTGACGCCCGATGATGCCATACAGGTTCGGGCCTGGTGCACCCATCCTTGACGATCCTGGTACCGTCATCTGCCACGATCATGTGACAGGATTTGCATTACCCGCCGCAAGGTCGCCATCGGCCAGTACGGGGCCAGCCAAACCCACAGCGCAGAAAAACGGAAAAAATTTTGCGCATCGCTCACGTCCTTGTCACGATTTGCAATCAGGCAATCACTCGACACCAAATACTGGATGCGACCGTTGCTCCCCCTAGGCCACCTGATGCGCAATAGCACATTGTTTCCACAATGTTTTTAGCGCCATGACCAGATGTTCTATATCCTCGATACTGTGCAGCGGCGACGGGGTAAACCGCAGCCGCTCCGTGCCTTTTGGTACGGTCGGATAGTTGATCGGCTGCACATAAATCCCGTAATCCTGCATCAGGATATCGGCCAGCACCCGACATTTGACCGGATCCTTGATCATCACGGGAATGATGTGGCTGGGGTTTTTCATATGCGGAATGCCTTCCTGATCCAGTCGCTTGCGCAGGTAATCAACACGTTCACGGTGCAGTTCGCGTTCCTTGCCCGACTGTTTGAGATAGGCGATGCTGGTCTGTGCCGCCGCCGCAACGGCGGGCGGCAAGGCGGTCGTAAAGATGAAACCGCTGGCAAAGGACCGCATAAAGTCACAAAGTGCCTCGGACCCCGTGATATAGCCACCCAGGACGCCAAAGGCCTTGCCCAGGGTCCCCTCGATCAACGTGATCCGGTGTGCCAGATTCTCACGCTCGCTAACCCCGCCGCCGCGCGGACCGTAAAGGCCAACAGCATGCACCTCATCAAGGTAGGTCATCGCGCCATGCTGTTCGGCCACCTCGACAATCTCTTGCATCGGACAGATGTCGCCATCCATCGAATAGACGGATTCAAACGCCACGATTTTGGGCGCATTTGCAGGTAGGCACGCCAGCTTGCGGTCCAGATCCTCGGGGTCATTGTGTTTCCAGATCACCTTGTTGGCGCGGGAATGCCGGATGCCTTCGATCATCGAGGCATGGTTCAACGCATCCGACAGGATCACACAATCGGGCAAACGGCTGCCCAGCGTCGACAGTACCGTCCAGTTCGACACGTAGCCCGAGGTAAAGAGCAGGGCACTTTCCTTACCATGCAGGTCGGCCAGTTCCGCCTCTAGGCACTTATGCGCATGATTTGTACCGCTGATGTTACGGGTGCCCCCGGCCCCCGCCCCACAGGCGTCAATAGCATCCTTCATCGCGCGCGCAACCATGGGGTGCTGGCCCATGCCCAGATAGTCGTTGGAACACCATACGGTCACATCATCGGGCGCATCGTCATTGTGGCATTTGGCGCGCGGAAACTGACCGGCCTTGCGTTCCAGCTCGGCAAAGATGCGATAATTGCCTTCTTGTTTCAGGTTGTCCAGTTGCGATTGGAACAGGGCATCAAAGTCCATGGGCGGGGTCCTCGTGTCTTGTCGTGGGTCGTGTCGATATTGTGGGCAGCATCCACTTCCACAATCGTTCGTCGGGTAAAGGCAGAACCATAAACCAGTGTTCAATCAGTGCGAGTCCAGTGATTGCGGCCAGCAAGGCAAATCCAACCCGGCCATCGGCGGTATCGGCATGATAAAGCCGTTCCAGCCAACAGGCGACAGCAAAGGAAAGCGCAGTAATCGAGATTGGAAATAGCCAATTCAGTGGGGCAATCCGGAAATGGCTGGGCAGGTGGGACAGGCTTTGCGACAGAAAATCGGTGTTTATCTTAGGCACCCCCAGAAACAGGTTCAGCTTGGCACTGATCCTGGCAAAATAGAGGATGATATAGGTCCAAATCCCCACCAGATTGGCACCTCCCTGACCGTAGAGCACGACAATCGCCAGGATCACAGCCAACAATATTTCGTGATAGGCCACCGTACCCCAGGCGCGCAGGAACCGTTCCCAGCCTTTGACATCGTCCGGACAGGGGCGTTGCATTGGTCCGGTAATGATCCCGGTCAGAAACGCGAGCTCGATCCATCCCCAGATCGAAAGCACCGACAAAAAGGCCAGATATGCACCCGCAACGCTGGTCAGGTCTATCGTGGCGATACAACCCCAAACCCCCAACAGCCCCAAAGGTAGTGATCCCCAAACAGCACTCCGATGCGCGTGGGAACCAAACCCATCGGCATATCGCACCACAACCAGAATCGCCCCGGTGGAAAACCACCAGAAGAAGAGCGCAATCAGAGCTGCGATCCAGGGGCTGGTCACCTCGTTTCTCCGCCGGATGCGGATGGCAACCCATTCTGGGTTTTACCCAGGATCTCGCTACAAGCGACTTGGAGGCCACGGGGCGAACCCAAAAAGGCAAGATATGCCCGAATGCGGGTCAATAGACCGGCTCCAACCGGGGCGAGGCGGGAACGGTGTGCGACTTTGACGGGATCGTCAGTAGGGACAGGAATGCGGCCCCGGCGCGGACCTGCGCCCCAAGCTTGGCAAAAAACGCGTTCTTTTTATTTGCCTCCGCGATATCGGCATTGGCCTTTTGTAGATTTTCCAATTGCGGCTTCCAACGCGGATGATCGATATCCAGCGTAATCGGAAATATCTGTTCGCTGAGCTTTGAGGTTTTGAAAAACACCTCATGCGCATACCAGTCAGGGTCAACACCTAGCGCCTTGTGAAAGGCCGGGCGCTGATGATCGCGCACGTACATCGTCGCATAGACCGCCGTCAAGAAAAACTTGATCCAGTAAACGTTGATACCTCTGGTCAACTTCGGATCGGTTTTCATTAGCAGGGCAAATGCCTCACCGTGGCTGAACTCATCATTGCACCACTCGCGGAACCATTTGAAAATCGGATGGAATCGGAGGTGCGGATTTTCCTCAAGATGCCGGAAAATCGTGATGTAGCGAGCATAGCCAATCTTTTCAGATAGGTAGGTGGCATAGTAGATGAATTTCGGGCGGAAATAGGTGTATTTCTTCTTTTGCGTCAGGAATCCTAGGTTCACCGCCACGCCCGCCTCGCGCAGGGCGTCATTGATGAACCCGGCATGCCGTGCTTCATCCCTAGCCATAAGCTGGAACAGTTGTGTGATGTCCTTGTTTGCACCACGCCGCTTCATCTCTTTATACAGAACACAGCCCGAAAATTCGGCGGTGCACGAGCTGATCAGGAAATCGATAAACTCTTTTTTCAGCTGTGGTTCCATCCCGGACCAATCGACATAGTTCCAGTCTTCATTCTTTTTGAAATGCCCTTTGTTCGGATCGGACAACATCTGGGCGATCAGGGCGTCCCAATCTTCGCGCACCGGGGTGACATCGACCGCATCCAATTCATCAAAATTGGTGGTGTAGAATCTTGGTGTCAACAGAGTGTTCTGCATCGCAACAGCGGTTGCCGTAGCGCTGTCGAACTTGGCCTGTTCTTCCTGAATGGCCAGACCTTCTTCGACAGTGGTGGCATCGGCGGTGTGTTTGGCGTGCATGTTCACAGCTTCACCTCCTCGGAAAAAGAGAACTCACATAACTCCATCACCTCGAAATCACCGGTCAGCCGGGTCCAAAGCTGTTCCAGCTTGCTGGCACGGATGATCGTGGCTTTGCGGTCTTCGGTCACAACCTCGCCAAAGGGGGCCATGATTTCGGGCCCGTGCACCTGCACTTCGTCACCGGGATAGACCATAGTGCCATTGTTGAACCGGACATGAGCGTGCAGGCTTTCAAACCTGTGACTGACTTCGACTGTGCACGGCACTTTTTCAAAGTCTTTCGTCAATAATCCCATCAGAGGCTTCCTTTCTTCACAGGGGTTATGGTAGCTCTAGGAGCTGTGCGAAGGCTTGGACATTACTGGGGCCAAAGGCGTTCAGTTCCGCCGACCAGTCGGTGGTCGGGTCATAAACGACGATCCGGCCATCGGCACGTTCGCGAATCAGGATCGGCGCGCCTTGCATGACACGATTGACCGTGCGTTCTCGCCGCACAACCCGGTCGATAGTGGCGATGAACCCGCCCTTACCGGCGGCAATATCGGCGATCACATGGCCATCTTCGGCGATGATTAATGCCGCTCCGTTGTGTTCCGTTGTCAGCGTAACCGCCCGTTCACGTACAAAGGGGACCTCGGTCGGGATACCTTCCAACAGGCGGTCGGTGAGGCGGGCATAGGTGACAAAGCCAAGTGTCAAAAACAGCATAACACAGATCGCAAGCACCATCGCACGGTTGATCAGGTTGTGATCGTGTTGATGGGGACGAGACGGCGTGGTGTCGGTCATCATCGTCACTCCGCCGCTACAGCCGAACTAGGCTCGACACCGATTACACGCGACACCTGAGGCACAGACAGACGGGCCTCTGCTGCATCCGCAATCAAATCGGCCACATGTTGCGCATTCGGGATACAGCGCAACGCCGGTTGTGTTCGGGCCATATGCCATGGCCGCATATGCGGCCACAGGACCAGATAGCTCAGCTTGGTCTTGTTCATGGTTTCAAAGGCGATGGTGCCGGTTCCGTTTTCGCGCAATTCCAGCATTGCATTTGCGATTTGCCGATACGGCAGGTTCAGCGTCAGGGTCAGCAGCACACCAATCCGCATTACAACCCGCGCATCCGTCACGGTATAAACCGTCAATCGGGCCATAATCGCAGAGAAAAACGCCAGAATGCCCGCTGCAACCAGCCCCATGATCAGCATCGGGATCGTCGCAAACATCGACTGACCCAGCGGGACAATATCAATCAGCGATGCAAAGCGCCAGAGGGCCAGAAACGCGAAATATCCTAAAACCCAATGCGCCAGAAGCGCATCCCTGGACAGGGCTAACCAATCGGGCCGCCCCTGCCACAGCATATTTTCCCCCTTCGGGAGGGGTTCAGGGAGCCCTTTGATGGGCTCCACATGAAAATCATCGTGAGACACGGCGGGTATCCCCCTTTGGCTTCCGGTTTTGGTCTTATATCTGCGCTTCAAGCCGCACGTCATCCGCATAGAGGGTCCCACCGCCATAATAGGCGCTGACCTTTTCCTCTTCTAGCAACGTGATCTGGTCGGCCGAGGCGATAGTTGGCACGGTCGCGAAATGCTTGGCATAGATGGCCCGCACCTTCACCTCGGCACTGCGTACCCGACACAGGGTAATTGGCACCAGACGAGTCCCTTGGCCCCATTTCGGGTCCAGTTTGTATTCTAGATAGCGGATCATCGATTCCGGTTTGTCGACCCAGATGTCGGTCACCTCGCCGACAACTGCGCTGTCGCCCGACACTACCGGTAAACCACGCGGGTCACGTCCGGCGGAAACGCTAAAGCCTTCGGCTGCCGACATTGGAATGATTTTGGGATGCCCATGGCAATCCAGTTCCGGCAGATCCCGCCGAGCGGCCCATGATGCCGGACCCAAGCCGAGCAACATCGGATCCCCGTCCACATCCATCGGGAAACCATTTCCCTCGGCTGAGCGGGTCAACGGCAGATCCGCGCGTTCTGGATTCTGGCCGCTGGGCACAGTGACTTCACCCCGGCTATGCGGCAGCTTAAAGGTTTTGTCGGCAGGCAATGGCCACAACCCCTCGGTCGCCGCCGAGGTGCCATCATCATCCTCGGTCGGGTAACCTTCGCGCATGTTTTCGCGCTGAATGTAGTACAGCAGAATACCCAAAAAAGCCCAGAACAGATACAATGTCGATTGAGCCAGATCGAAATTGCCGATGAATGGTTCTGTCATGGAAATTTCCTCCTATTGAACCAGGATCACATTGGGAAATCGGCGAGGCCGAAACGGGCCGTTTCCGTCGGTTTGGAGTGAATAGTATCCGAGCGCCGGACCAGCGGGCCAAGCAGCGCAAGTGTGATGAATAACAAGCCAATTTCGGCGTGATAGACAAAGGAATAGCCAACCAAATGACAGGTACTTAATATTCAATAGTACAAATACAG
>JACOMT010000002.1:721-16166 GCA_014623385.1 Paracoccaceae bacterium | reverse complement strand
CCCGCCGCTGTCGCCTGTGCTGCGCCCCAGGCACCCAAGGCAAGTCCCCGGCCTGACATCCCCCGGGTCGGCAGGGTCATCGCGGCGGTCAGGGTGGATACAGCAAAAAGCCCGCTGCCAAAACCAATGCACCCGGCACCAGCAAAGAAAAGCCCAGCCGAATGCAGGGGACCGGCAAAAATGACCATTGGAAAAGCCCAAATGCCGACCAGCACGCCCAGCCCGGCCAAGCGATAGGCGTTGGACGTTCGACGGCTCATCTGGTATCCAGCCCAGGCAAACCCTGCCAGCGCCCCGGTGGCCCACATGGCGGTCAACATGGTGGTCGCGGATACAGATAACCCCAGAACCTCACCCCCATAAGGTTCTAACAGAACGTCCTGCATGTTAAAGGCCATCGTGCCAAAAAACACACAGGCCAGGAGTCGCCTGGGCCAACCATCCGCCAGAAAATCGGCAAAGGCATCGCCAAAACGGGGACGCGGTGCTGCACGTTCCGCACGGCTCATCGGGCGAACCTTTTCCTGTTTCCACAAGGCAATCAGGTTCAACAGGAGGCCGAGCACCGCAGCACCCTGAATTACGCGGATCAACCGGACAGAGGTGAATTCGGTCAGCAAGGCCCCGACCAGGATGGCCGACACGCCCATGCCTGCCAAAAACATCACATAAAGCAGCGCGACAACGCGGGGGCGCGTTTCATCCGTGGCCCGATCACTGGCCAGCGCAAGCCCGGCGGTTTGTGTCATATGCAGGCCCAGACCGGTCATCAGAAAGGCAAGCCCGGCCAAAACCTCACCCGCAAAGGGGATGTCGTGCACAACATCGCCACCCAGAACGAGCAGGGAAAACGGCATAACGGCAAGCCCGCCAAACTGCCACAGGCTGCCAAACCAGATATATGGTACCCTTTTCCACCCAATGGCGGATTTGTAGGTATCGGAACGGAAACCCAACAAAGCCCGGAATGGCGCGATCAATACCGGCAACGCGAGCATCACCGCCACGATGATGGCGGGCAAGGACAGTTCAACGATCATCACGCGGTTTAGCGTGCCCAAGAGCAGCACCGTCGCCATACCGACCGATACCTGAAACAGCGACAGGCGCAACAATTGCACCATCGGCAGACTATCGCTGGCCGCGTCGGCAAAGGGCAGAAAGCGCAGGGATAGCTGTTTCATTCCCCAACCTCCATCGCTTCGGAGATGTAGAAGCCAGAAGCCACACGCTCAACCGGCCGCACCGGGCGATGGACGCCATGGGCGCGGGCAGCCTGGGCCACCACGTCAAAACTTTGCGGGATCATAACAGGGCTGCGATCTGATCGGGGAAACAGCTTACCCGCGTACCACATCGCCATCAGTAGTGTTGTACGCGGCGGCACAGTAAACAGCGTTGTGCCCCGGACACGCAAGTCCAACCCGGCAAGTGCACGACCGATATCGTCGCTAGTATAGTAAATCAGACTATCCATTGCCACGACATGGTCAAACATGCCAAGCCCGGGTCGCAGCATGTCGCCGCTGTCAAACTGGACCCTATGGCGCAGGTCATCGGGCAGGCGCGCCACCGCAAGCTGGATCATGCTGGGCGAAAGATCGACTGCCACCACATCCGCCCCGCGCCGCGCCAGTTCGGTGCTGACCTGTCCGACACCACAGCCAGCATCCAGAACCCGCGCACCGGTTAGATCAGTAGGTAAACGATCCAACAGGACCTGACGCATCCGGTCCCGCCCCGCCCGCACGGTTTCGCGTACCTTCGACACCGGTGCATTCGATGTCAGCCGCGCCCAAGTCTGCGTCGCGGTTTTGTCGAAATAGGCTTCAACACGGTCCCGCGTTACTGTATAGTGCACCGCACCTTGCGGTTGATCCAGTGCATCCTGGGGGAGTGCTACTGGATCAAGCCCAGGATGGGTAGGGGGCCTATCCAACATTAATCGAACCCCAAAAGTTGAAAAATGTCGCGGTCTTCCATCGGCACAGGTGCCAATATCTCGGTCGTGGCCCAAAGCATTTCGGCCAGTCGTATGTATTCGGCCCGACAATGCACAATATCCTCTTCATCTGGCATCTCAAAGAGGGTTTTTTTCTTAAGCCGTGATCGCCGGACCGCGTCTACATCGGGCATATGGGCGATGCGCTTGAACCCGACCGTGTTGCAGAACCGGTCCACCTCGTCCGTGTCTTTCGACCGGTTCGCGACACAACCAGCAAGTCGCACTTTGTAATTATTCGACTTCGCCTGCACCGCGGCAATAATCCGGTTCATCGCATATATACTGTCGAAATCATTGGCCGTCACGATCAGCGCGCGGTCCGAATGCTGCAAAGGAGCGGCAAATCCCCCGCATACGACGTCGCCCAGCACATCAAATATCACCACATCGGTCTCTTCAAGCAAGTGGTGTTGTTTCAACAGTTTCACGGTCTGCCCGACCACATAGCCACCACATCCTGTGCCTGCGGGCGGCCCGCCCGCCTCGACACATTGCACACCATTGAAGCCTTCGGTCACGAAGTCTTCAGGTCGCAGCTCTTCGGGATGGAAATCCACCTCTTTCAGAATATCTATTACCGTGGGTTGCAATTGTCCGGTCAAGGTAAACGTGCTGTCATGCTTTGGATCACAGCCGATCTGCAGCACCCGCTTGCCCAGCATCGAAAACGCCGCCGACAGGTTTGACGAGGTCGTCGATTTCCCAATCCCACCCTTGCCATAGACGCTGAATACCTTCGCGCCTTCGATTTTCATTAAGGTGTCCTGGTGCACCTGCACCGAGCCTTCGCCATCCAGTCCACGCAGTCGCGGCGACGCTCTGTCTAAGGGGCTCATTGAGGCTTCCTTTCGATATATCTGAAATGGCTCATTCGGCAGCAATCCCTTCGAGCCGATCTTCCAAAGCGTCCGCCGCATCCTGAAGCGCGGCGAGCGTGTCATCATCCGGCGACCAATAGGATCGGTCCGAAGCTTCCAAAAGCCGGTTGGCCATACGAGACGAGGCTGTTGGGTTCAATCTGGCTAGTCGTTCCTGCATTTCTTCATCCAGCACAAAGGTCTCGCTAATCCGTTGATAGACCCACGGGTCGACCTGCCCGGTCGTCGCCGACCAGCCCAACGTATTGGTCACATGCGCCTCGATCTGCCGTACACCTTCGGACCCGTGTTTTAGCAAACCCTCATAAAATTTCGGGTTCAGCGAACGCGACCGGGTTTCCAGTGCCATCTGATCCTTCAGCGTGCGCACTTTGCCGACGCCACAGGTCTGATCGCTAATATAGACCGCCGCTTCTCTACCCCGTGCGCGTTTCACCGCGCGGGAAATACCGCCCAGCGTGTCAAAATAGTGATCGACTGTAGTGATACCCAATTCGACGGATTCAAGGTTCTGATAGGCCAGTTCCACGTCGGCAAGCACCTCTTTCAGCAAGGCCGGGTTCGCCGCCGCCTTGCCATCGGTACCATAGGCAAAGCTCTTGCGCGCCTGATAGGCATCGGCCAGCTCATCCTCGTTACCAAAGGCCGAACTATCAACTAGCGCATTGACGTTCGATCCATAGGCACCCTCGGCATTGGAAAACACGCGCAGCGCGGCGCTGGCAAGGTCGACGCCCATCCGGTCCGCATAAGCCAGGCTGTGCGCTCGGATAAAGTTTTGCTCCAGCGGTTCATTCGCCTCGGCACATTTCCGTGCCGCCTCAGCAAGCATCCGGGTCTGTAACTGCAACAAATCGCGAAAGATGCCAGAGAGAGTCATGATCACATCGATGCGTGGGCGGCCCAGCACTTCGAGCGGAATCAGGTCGGCACCTGCCAGCCGCCCAAAACTGTCGAACCGTGGCGTACAGCCCATTAGCGCCAGTGCCTGGGAAATTGGCCCGCCATCGGATTTAATGTTGTCCGACCCCCATAGAACCAGTGCTACAGAACGTGGCAGGGTCGGGTGCGTGTCCAGCAATAATTGCGCCTGTCTGGCACCATCGCGGCAGGCATATTCAGTAGGCATCCGGAACGGATCAAAGGCATGGATATTTCGGCCAGTGGGCAGGATATCAGAGTTGCGAATCAAATCACCACCGCAGACAGGCGGCGTGTAATGACCACTAAGCGCGCGCATCATCGCGACAAGCTCGGTTTCCTGCTGCAAGAGCGCATCAACATGCGCCCGCTTTTTGTCATCTGCGTCCGTAATCAGAGAGACATATCGTGCCCGCGCATCATTGCTCAGCGGAGCACCGACCACATGCAGACCTTCGGGGATCAGCGCCTGCTCGGTTTCCAAGAGTTGCAGCCATAGTTGATTTGGCGGCGTGCCGCCCAAATCGACAGCATTGGCCTGTTCGGCAATCAAATCCTCCAAATCCACGCGCTCCGGTCCATCGCCCATGGCCCGCCAGCGAGTCAGGCTGTCCTTTAACTCGGCCAACCCTTTGTAGAGCCCCGCACTCGACAATGGCGGCGTCAGATGCGTGATTGTTACCGCATTGCTTCGGCGTTTGGCCAATGCCGCCTCGGACGGATTATTGGCGGCATAGAGGTAGACATTGGGCATGTCGCCAATCAGGCGATCAGGCCAATCCACCCCGCTTGGCCCCGCTTGTTTCCCCGGCATAAACTCTAGTGCGCCATGCATTCCGAAATGCAACAGCACATCCGCGTCAAAATCGGTTTTCAACCAGTGATAAAAGACTGAAAACGCATGGGTCGGCGCAAATCCCTTTTCAAAGAGTAGTCGCATCGGATCGCCTTCATAGCCGAACCCGGGCTGCACGCCGACAAAGACATTGCCAAACCGTGCACCCAACACAAAAACACCGCGCCCGTCTGATTGTATGCGCCCAGGGGCCGGTCCCCATTGTGCCTCAATTTCATCCAACCAGGGTGTTTCGGCCACGATCCGGTCAGCCGAGATATGTGCAGCGACACTCGCCTCTTGCCCGAATTGTGCAGCATTGCCTTGCAGCACCCGGATGCGCAGCGCCTCGACACTGTCGGGGACATCAACGCTGTAGCCCTCATCGCGCAGCCGATGCAGCGTGTTGAACAGGCTCTCAAAGACGCTCAGATAGGCCGCAGTGCCAACAGCACCCGCATTGGGCGGAAAGCCAAACAGAACAATGCCAATCCGCCGGTCCGCAACCTGTGACCGGCGCAGGCGGGCGAGTCGTTTTGTTCTCGCCACTAGTTTTTCAATTCGCTCATAGCAGGGTGCCATGGCCTTGTTTTCCGCCAAACCCCGGCAATGGCGCGCGCAGCCCGGACAGCCTTGGTCCCCGTGCCGCCCGGCAAAGACAGTCGGGTTGGTTGCACCATCCAACTCTGGAAGGGCGATCAGCATCGTCGTTTCAATGGGGCCGAGCCCCGAGGCGGATGCCGCCCACTGGCCCAGTGTCTGAAATTCCAGCGGGTGCGCGGCAACGTAAGGCACATCGAGATTCGACAAAACACCTACAGCCGCATCGCTGTCATTATAGGCCGGACCCCCGACTAGGCTGAACCCGGTGAGCGACACCAGTGCATCGATCTGACCCGTAAAATACGCGTCAATCGCCGGACGGCCATCCAGACCCCCAGCGAAGGCGGGCAACACGCGGATACCCTTGGCCTCAAAAGCTTGCACCACGGCGTCATAATGGGCCGTATCCGAACTCAAGATATAGGACCGCATCATCAACAACCCGACTGTCGCAACCGGTGCTTTGGGCGCGGGCACCCGGCTGGCGTCTGTCGTGATCCGTTCCGGCAGATCAGGATGATAGAGACCAACATCGGGGTAGACGACCGGCATCGCCGCCTCAGCTGTGCTATGCCATCCTTTGTGGCTGGCATAGCGGTTCAAAAGGAACCGCATCATCGCCTCGACATTGTCGTCTGACCCGCCCAGCCAATATTGCATGGTCAGCAACCAGGCACGCAGATCCTGTGCCTTGCCGGGGATGAATTTCAGGATGCGCGGCAGCCGTCGCAGCATCGTCATGCTCTTGGCACCGGAATTCGAAGATGGTTTCGACGACCCGCGCAACCATTTCAACAGCTTCATCGCGCCCGAGTCCGGTGCCGACATATCCAAGCTGCCCATCTTGGTCAACCGCACAATCGCTGCATCCGCGACAACACCGATTATTGCATCACAAGCGTCGCGGCGCGCCTGCATCGCGGGCAAGATCCGCGTCACATGCTCTTCGAGGAAAAGGAGGTTCGCGATCAGAATATCCGCCGAGCGTACGGCTTCTTCCGCCGCCTCAAACATGCCAGGGCTTTCGCCCCATTCAGCGGCTGCATGAATGGAAATCGATAGGCCCGGATAGTCCAGTGCCAAATTATCCGCTGCCCGCCGCACCGGTCCCGCCACATGGCTGTCCAACGTGACAATCACCACGCGATAGCCGGGCAACCGGCCGGATATCAGTCCATCATCGCGCATAATGCGCCTTTGCCTCGTAAAGTGTGTCGATACTGATTTCAGCCAACCCGCGCTCGGTTGCAAAAATTTCGGTGTTTCTCCGGGCTTTGCCACGAACGAAGAAGGGGATCTTCTTCAGTTCTTTCTCGGCGTCGGTCAGCCAGATGATGTTCCCGTCCCTGACCTGACCCGGGGCCTCTTGGGCAGCCCGGGAAGGCCCCGGCTCTTTGGCCGGGGCGGGGGGTGCTTTGCCGCCATGATGGCTGGGACCGGCAGCATCGTGGAATTCGAAATCGGCACGGAACATATGCAACAGATGCTCTTCCAACCCCATCACAAGCGGGTGCACCCAGGTGTCAAAGATGACATTCGCCCCTTCGACCCCCATTTGCGGCGAATAACGCGCCGGGAAATCCTGTACATGTACGGGTGCCGAGATCACGGCACATGGAATGCCCAACCGCTTGCCGATATGTCGTTCCATCTGGGTGCCCAGGATCATCTCGGGTGCCAGTGTTTCAATGGCCCGCTCGACCTCTAGGTAATCGTCGGTTATCACAGCCTCGACCGCGTACGCCTTGGCGAGCCTGCGGATATCGCGGGCCATTTCGCGATTATAGCAACCAAGGCCCACAACCTCGAATCCCATCTCATCCCGCGCGATGCGGGCGGCGGCGCGAACATGTGTACCGTCACCAAACAGGAAGACCCGTTTGCCAGTCAGATATGTGCTGTCAACCGATTTTGAATACCACGGTAGGCGCAGACGGCTTTCATCCAGATAGGGTGCGACACCTGCCAACCCGGCTACCTCCGCCACAAAATCCCGCGTGGCACCAACACCAATTGGCACGGTTTTGGTAAAGGGGATGCCCAGTTCCCGTTCCGCCCAGCGGGCGACAGTTTCAGCGGTTTCCGGATACATCAGGACATTTACATGTGCCGCACCCAGCCGCCCGATATCTGCCGGGGACGCCGTCATGGGGGCGACCACATTCACCGCGATCCCCATATCGGCCAGCAACCCGGTGATTTCCGTGATGTCATCCCGATGGCGAAAGCCCAGGGCCGTCGGACCGATCAGGTTCGCGGTCACCCGCGCAGTCTTTTTGATCGGGTGGGCAAGCGAGCGCACGATCTGAAAAAACGTCTCATCCGCGCCGAAATTCTCTTTCCGTTGATAACTCGGCAATTCCAGGGGGATCGTCGGCACCGGCAGGCCCATGGTTTCCGCGATCCCCCCGGGGTCATCCTGGATCAGCTCCGCCGTGCACGAAGCACCAGCAATGATCGCCTGCGGTTGAAACCGGTCATAGGCGTCCCGGCACGCGGTTTTGAACAGATTGGCAGTGTCGCTGCCTAGATCACGCGCCTGAAAGGTCGTAAAGCTGACCGGTGGGCGGTGATCACGCCGCTCGATCATCGTGAACAGGAGATCGGCATAGGTATCACCCTGCGGCGCATGCAGGACATAATGTAGGCCGGTCATGCCGGTGGCGACGCGCATCGCACCCACATGGGGCGGCCCCTCATATGTCCAGACTGTTAGCCTCATTCCGCCACCTTCAACCGCAACAGATCGCGGCGACGTAGAGGGCGGGAAAAGAGACCGGCCAGATCGCCGGCCTGTTCGTAGAAATGCACCGGTGTAAAAACTAGTTCAATGGCCCATTTCGTGGCCATGCCTTCGGCTTCCAGCGGGTTGGCCAGACCCAGACCACAGACGGTCAGGTCAGGCCGCACAGCACGGCAGCGGTCAATTTGCAGTTCGACATCCTGACCTTCGGACAGAGTTGGCCCTTCGGGCAGCAAATCGAGGTCAGGGCCGACCAGGCCTTTGTGAATGAACGGCACACCGACCTCGATCACTGTCATCCCGCATTCGCGGGTCAGAAACCGGGCCAGTGGTATTTCCAGCTGGCTGTCAGGAAAAAAGAAAACCGACTTTTCGCGCAAAACGTCAGAGGCCTGGGCAATCGCCTTGCGTGCCCGCGCGCGCGGTGCATCGGTGACCCTGGTAAAGATGTCGGAATCCACACCAAATTCGGTAGCCACGGCCCGCAGGTAGGCGGTGGTCCCTTCCTCGCCAAACGGGAAGGGTGCCGCGATATGACGTGCGCCCCGTCGTTCCAGGGCCGCATGTGTGGCACCCAGAAACGGTTGGGTCAGGGCAAAGACAGTGTTTGTCCCCACAGCGAGATCGGTATCCAAACGCGGTGCCGGTAGCACGCGGACCGGGCCAATGCCCATATCGGCAAGCAGCGACAGTACCTGTTGTTCGACCACATCGGGCAATGCACCGACCAAGAGCAGTTCGCGCGCATCCGTTTCTGGCAACATCGGCACCATGGTCGCTAGACATGCGTCTTCGCCCTCGGTAAAGGTGGTTTCGATACCTGAACCAGAAAAGTTCAGCACCCGTATCGACGGTGCATATTGCGCCGACAAGCGTTCTGCCGCCTTGGCCAGGTCCAGCTTTATGACCTCGGAGGGGCAGGATCCCACCAAAAAGAGTTGACGGATATCACCGCGCCTGGCCAATAATTCGGCCACGACCCGATCCAATTCGGCCTGCGCATCGGCCAGTCCGGCCAGATCGGTTTCTTCCAGAATGGCTGTGCCAAAGCGAGGTTCTGCAAAGATCATCACACCGGCGGCAGATTGCAACAGATGGGCGCAGGTCCGGCTGCCCACCACCAAAAAGAACGCATCCTGCATTTTCCGGTGCAGCCAGATGATTCCAGTCAGCCCGCAAAAAACCTCGCGCTGGCCACGCTGTTTCAGAATCGGAACGTTGCGGCACCCGGCACCGGGGGACAATGTGGGCATCTCGGTCATTTGATCATCCCGGCATTTGCCTGCAGCCGCGCGGCCCGCAATTTCATCAAAAATTGCCCAGCATTGATGACATAAGCCAGATAAGCGACCAGCGCGATCATCATCTGACCGTCGGGAGAAACCTGGCCAGAAAAAAGTGCCCAAAGATAGGCGGTATGAAACGCGATCACGACAAAGGAAAATACATCTTCCCAGAAAAACGCAGGTGCGAACAGATATTGACCGAAAACAATTTTCTCCCAAATCGCACCGGTGATCATGATCAGGTACAAAACCCCGGTTTTTATCAGGACTGACACAGCTGCCGCAAAATATCCGGCATCAGTCAACAGATATCGTACCACCAAAACTAAAGACACAGAAAAGATCAGAAATTGCAGCGGGGCCAATACAGCCTGAAGCGTAGTCCAAGCGCACGCATCACGCCGGGCGCGCTGATCCGCTGTATAAAGCCCAGGCGGGACAGGTTGCACAGACCCCCGGCTGGTCATCGCATAATCCTCTCCATTCGTGTATCGCGTCTCGTGTATCGCGGTTATCTTACTGAGACTAGCGTTGATATTTTCTATGTGTCAATTAAAACTTACATTTTAAATCTTACATTTTTCGTGCGCCTTGGCGTGCTGTGCAAATCGCCGCGAATTTAGTTTTTTACTGCTTTTTCAAATATTTATACCTATCTTCTAGATTGAAGGCGACTTCCATTGCCTTAAATATTTAGGTTATTTTTGTCAAATTTGATAAAATAGCCAGTGTGCCTGACACTGCTGTATCGTATGTGTGTCGCGTGCCGATTCGGGGTCACCGATGCCGTGACTGCGACAGTTGATACTATGGGAGCAAGAGTGTCTTGGCTAATGAGGCGCATACTGATTTATCACGAAGCGTGCGGTGTGCCCGACAAACTGCCGACAAAACTGATTGTCGCAGCTATTGTGCTGGACGTCCGATTTTCGTTAAAAGGCCGCTTGAAATGAACCGGTTATTTTATGCCGACTAGACGTTCCCACCCAATTTATGGCCCTGGCTATGGAGGGTGACATGTTCGACCTGCGTGCCACATGACAGATCAAAACCTGTCGTTGACAACACTAAGGGATGATGTAACCACCGGTGTAGCCTGTTGGCTGGGCGACTCGGTGGCGACAGTTGGTGTGCCGATATTTCTGTCCTTTGCACGCGGTACAATCGACACCGCCCGGCTGCAGGGTTTGTTGGTCAAGGCTGCCTGATACGATGTCCCCTGTAATCACACCGCCCCCTGTAATCACACCACTGTCGCGCCCCATTCGCATCGACATGACCAAAATCGCACAGGCCCAGCGCACGTTGGCGGTTTATGTTGTGGTTGGCCAATTGCGCCGCGCGAACGTTGCGATAAAGGTCCATATTGACCAAAACGTTCACTATGCCACCGAATTCTGTCGGCTCTGGCGACTTGGCAGCATTCTGTGTTCCTGTACGCGAGCCCGTGACCTTGATTTCGCCCGTCAGATTGTTGCAAGCATCAGAAAGAGGGGGCAGGATGACTACCGTCTTATTGTTCTTGTTGTCGGCGGATCTGCACTAAACGCTGACAGCGAGATACAAGACGAGACCTGCGTTGACTTTGTGGCCAACGATACTGCCCACGCCCTGAACATTTCCAAACCGCGCAGGGCCGGTTGGTTGGAAACGGAAATACGATGAACACCTATGGCTCTTCGTTCTGGTCCAGTGGCAATAGTCTCCTGGTGGAACCCCAACAGTTGCGTAGCATCGTGGCTGTCGCATCGGATATCGCCCTGGTCGTTTCGTCTGAAGGCACGGTTTTGTCGGTGTTGCCGAACGGACATGACGACGCCTATGGCAACCTACACAACTGGGAAGGTCGGCACCTGACCGCCTTTCTGACTTCGGAAAGCATTCAGAAATTCAACGACGCCTATGCGGCGTTTCTAAGCGGGTCGGGCAGCAGTCGTCTGCTGGAACTGAACCATACGGACAATGCCACGTGGGAATTTCCGATGCGATACACGTTCCATCGCATTGGGGACGATGACACCGTGGTAATGCTGGGCCGGGACCTGCGCCCTATCGCAGAAGCGCAACAACAACTGGTCCGTGCGCAAATGGCCCTGGAACAGGGGTACGAGGCGCGGCGTGAGCGTGACGCGCACTATCGCGCTCTATTATCGCGCACCCGCGATCCTATGGTGTTTATCGGGGTCGAGGATGGGCGGGTCATTGATATGAACGCGGCAGCGTCGCAACTTTTTGGCGGCGATGCGGATGCGTTCAAAGGGGGCGAATTTGCCGATTTTTTTGAACATACCGACACGGGCGAGTTGATTGAACAACTGATCGCTGTCTCTGCGGCCGAAGGCAGCGGTGCATCCGAGGTTGAGCTACGCAACAAGCGGTGTCCGGTCAAGATCAGCCCGGCCCTGTTCCGGGCTGCCGGAAATCGTGTTCTGCTTTGCCGCCTGGAAGAGCCGTCAGATGGCGACACGCATGATGATGTCCTGTCCGGCCTGATGGTCCAGCTGTTCGACAAGGGGCATGACGCCATCTTGTTTACTGATGCGCAGGGCCAGATCACGCTGGCCAATGACGGATTTCTGGACCTTGTCGATGCTGGCACTTTCGACGATATCCGCGGCCGCAATTTTAGCGATTTTCTGAACCGTGGTCAGGTCGACCTGAACATGCTGTTGCGAAACGCGCGCGGTGGCAGGCAGGTCCGGTTTTATTCTACCAAGCTCAACAACGATTACGGATCAAAGCTGTCCGTTGAAATTACGGGTATTGTTCTGTCCGGTACGTCGCAATTTACCTTTGGCTTTGTGGTACGTGATGTCGGCCGGGTCAAAGCGGTGCGGCCCGCCAGTACGTCAAACGATGATGCCAGCCAAAATGTGACCGAGATGGTGGGGTCGACCTCACTCAAGGAAATTTTGGCAGAAACCACGGATGTCGTTGAAAAGATGTGCATTGAAACTGCGGTGAACCTGACCCGGAACAATCGTGTAGCCACAGCAGAGATGTTGGGCCTGTCGCGGCAAAGCCTGTACGTCAAGCTGCGCAAGTATGGCCTTCTTAGAAAAAACAAGAATCGTGACGGGACTGAGATTTGGGTGGCATCCCGCCCGCTGCTTTCCCTTGCAACGACTCGAAGTGTCAGCAATAGTTAACGCATGGGTGTCGATGAAACCATTGGATTGAACAGATTTCCCGACCCGGCTGCAGCTCTGCGGCTAATAAAGCCGATCACGTGGTTTCCGCCCATGTGGGCCTATCTGTGCGGTGTCGTGTCTGCGGGTGCAATGCCGACGGGGCAATGGGGTCTAATCTTGCTGGGCGTAGTCCTGGCCGGTCCTGTAGTCTGTGGTATGAGCCAGGCCGCCAACGACTGGTGTGACCGCTATGTCGATGCCATCAACGAACCTGACCGGCCGATACCATCAGGGCGCATCCCTGGAAAATGGGGGTTATGGATTGCGCAACTGATGGCGCTGCTGGCACTGGTAGTGGGGTGGTTTCTGGGGCCTTGGGGTTTTGCCGCAACTGTTTTGGCGGTGCTGGCGGCTTGGGCCTATTCTGCTGAACCCTTGCGACTGAAACGGTCGGGCTGGTGGGGTCCGGGGCTGGTCGGGCTGAGCTATGAGACTCTGCCATGGGTTACGGGCGCAGCAATTTTGTCCGCGGGTGCCCCGGATGGCCACATTTTTATTATCGCCCTGCTTTACGGCCTTGGTGCCCACGGCATTATGACGCTGAATGATTTCAAATCATTAGAGGGTGATCGCCAAATGGGCCTGGCATCGCTGCCCGTCACGCTAGGTCCGGACCGGGCGGCACACATCGCCTGTGTCGTGATGGCATTACCACAGGTCGCCGTTATCGGCCTGCTCTTGCTTTGGGACCACCCGCTGCACGGCTTGGGTATTGCGGCTGTTCTGCTGCTACAGGGTCGGGCTATGGCCATTATGCTGCGTGACCCCAAGGCCCAGGTGCCCTGGTACAACGGAACTGGTGTCTTGCTCTATGTTAGCGGCATGATGATTGCCGCCTTTGCCTTGCGCGGATCGGGGGCGGCATGATGCGTCTGACATGGACTGGCATTTTGCGTTTGGGGCTGGTGCAAATGGCGTTGGGATCTATTGTGGTTCTGACAACGGCCACCATGAATCGGGTCATGGTAGTGGAACTAGCGTTGCCGGCCATTCTGCCTGGACTGTTGGTTTCGCTCTACTACGGCACGCAATTCCTGCGTCCCCGATTTGGCCATGGCGCAGATGGTGGAGGGCGACGCGCGCCGTGGATCATTGGTGGCGTGATGGCCCTGGCCCTGGGGGCGCTATGTGCGGCGATTTCTGTAGGCGTCATGGGCGGGTCCCCCGCAACGGGCATTGCGATGGCAGTTCCCAGCTTTTTGCTGATCGGTCTGGGCATCGGGTCGGCAGGCACCAACCTGCTGGCACTGCTGGCCACACGCATAGACGAAAAGCGCCAAGCCGCTGCCGGTAGCGCGGTCTGGATCATGATGATCCTTGGGCTCGCGGCAACGGGCATAGCGGCAGGCATCCTGCTGGACCCTTATTCCCCCAAAAGGCTGATCCTGGTTACCGCTGGCGTTGGCGTCATTGCCATCCTGCTTTCCCTTATTGGCGTCTGGGGCCAGGACCGGCACCGGCCTTCAACCACAAACCAGGGCACCAAAACCGCCTTTCGCGCTGTTCTGGCCGAGCTTTGGGCCGACTGCCGCATCCGGAATTTCACGATTTTCGTCTTTGCCTCAATGCTGGCCTACAATTTGCAGGATCTAATCCTGGAGCCCTTTGCCGGGCATGTGTTTGGCCTGACCGTGGGGCAAAGCACCCGGCTGGGAGGCATGCTCCATGCCGGAGCATTGAGCGGCATGATCCTGGTATTGCTGTCCGGAACGGTTTTGGCCCACTGGATCACAATTCCGGCGCGGGTCTGGGTCGTGGGTGGCTGTGTTTTGTCCGGCCTTGCCCTGATCGCACTGGCGATGGGTGGCATGATGACCGGTGGGGCCTGGCCGCTGACCGCCAACATCTTTGTCCTGGGTCTGGCCAATGGCAGTTTTGCCGTGGCGGCCATCGGTGAGATGATGCGCCTGGCCCGAGATTTTGGTGGCGGCGCGCGTGAAGGGGTCCGCATGGGCGTGTTTGGTGCGGCTCAAGCCATTGCCTTTGGTCTGGGATCGTTTCTGGGCACCGCAATGGTCGATATCATGCGCCTGATCGCAAACAGTGACGCGGTGGCCTATGGTACCGTTTTTGGCTTGGAGGGCGCGACCTTTCTGATTGCCGCGTTGCTCGCCCTGCGGGTCGGCGCGCCAGCCAAATCTGTCACTGCCCCATCCCCAGCCACCCTGATTCCAGGAGAATGACCATGTATGACGTTGTTGTAGTTGGGGGCGGTCCCGGAGGTGCCACGGCTGCCTTGGACCTGGTAAATTCGGGGCATACTGTCGCGCTTTTGGATCGCGAAGGACGCCGGCATCGCTCTGCCAGAGTTGGTCGGGATGGGTTGGATCTCGCAGGATGCGCTGGATGCAATCGTCACCCGCACTCGCGGCGGCGGTGCCGAGATCGTGGGCTTGCTGAAGACCGGTTCCGCTTTCTACGCACCGGCCTCTTCCGCCATCGCCATGGCTGACAGTTATCTCAAGGACAAGAAGCGGGTGCTGCCCTGTGCCGCCTATCTGGAAGGCCAGTACGGCGTCGACGGCCTCTATGTCGGTGTGCCGGTGGTGATCGGCGCGGACGGCGCACGGTCTCGTGTTGGCCGAACCGAAGTGCCGGGTGGTGACAAAATCCCCTACGTTCTGGCCTATCACGAAATAATCAAGGCACCGGATGGTGGTGACGCCTATGATCCGGTGCGCTGTAACATAATTTATGATGGCGCGATTTCGCCGGACTTCTATGGCTGGATATTTCCCCATGGTGCCAGCGCATCGGTCGGCATGGGTACCGGATTGACCGGGGTGGACCTGAAACAGGCCACTGCCGACCTGCGCGCATCATCGGGGCTGGCCGAATGTGAAACCCTGCGCCGCGAAGGCGCGCCGATTCCCCTGCGCCCCCTGGACCGGTGGGACAACGGGCTCGACGTGATCCTGGCGGGGGATGCGGCGGGCGTGGTCGCACCGTCATCGGGCGAAGGCATCTATTACGCGATGGTGGG
>JACOMT010000002.1:0-698 GCA_014623385.1 Paracoccaceae bacterium | reverse complement strand
GCCGCCACACTGGCCTCGGGCCATGTGCGCGACCTGCAAATGGCACGAACGCTCTTTATGAAAGAGCACAAAACAGTGTTTCGCGTTCTACGATCAATGCAGGATGCCTATTACAGATCAGATAACCGGCGCGAAAGGTTTGTGTCGCTATGTCATGACATCGACGTCCAGCGGCTGACGTTCGAGGCGTATATGAACAAAAAACTGGTCAGGGCCCGCCCCCTGGCACATCTGAGAATCGGGTTAAAAAATATTATCCACCTGACCGGGCTGGTGAGCCCCGAACACGTATGACGATGATGATCCCGGCCTGGGTCAACGGCGAATTGACGCCAGTGGAAAAGCTGGATGCGCATGAACGCGGTCTGTGCCATGTGGCCGTGTCCGTGTTTGTCGTGCGGGGCACCGAAATCCTGATGCAACAGCGGGCCCGGTCAAAATACCATACGCCAGAGCTCTGGGCGAATACCTGTTGCACCCATCCTGCCTTTGACGAGCCCACCGACGCTTGCGCAATGCGCCGGTTAAAAGAGGAATTGGGGATCACCCGGCTTTATCCCGAATTCCGCCGTCAGCTGGAATACCGGGCCGATGTAGGCAACGGGCTGATTGAACATGAGGTCGTGGATGTTTATCTGGCACAGGCCGGGGGCGATATGGTCATTGCGCCCAACCCGGATGAGGTTATGGATATCCGC
>JACOMT010000001.1:32627-55825 GCA_014623385.1 Paracoccaceae bacterium | reverse complement strand
AAAAGAGCCTGCAAGGTGATATCGCGCGCAATCGGGGCCGCAACCTTGGACCCGCCACCGCCATGTTCGACCACCACGGAAACCGCGTATTTTGGATTATCATAGGGGGCAAAGTTCACGAACAACGCGTGATCGCGTTGTTCCCATGGCAGGTCTTCGTTGCGGGTCACACCGGCACGGCGCTCCGCCTCGGTGATGTTGCGCACCTGGCTGGTGCCGGTTTTGCCGGCCATCCGGAATGCATCGTCGATGATCCGGTTGCTATAGGCCGTGCCGCGGCGGTCATTGCTGACCGCGTACATCGCGCGCCGGGTTTGACGCAGGTGATTTTCGTTCAACCCCAGCGACTCACCTCTTTGGACTGGTTGCTCGATACCGTTGACGGATTTCACCAGACGCGGGGACACAGTCCGACCCGAGGCCAAACGGGCTGTCATCACCGCAAGTTGGAGCGGCGAAGCCAGCACGTATCCCTGACCGATCGAGGCGTTTGCTGTGTCGCCAACCAACCAATCCTGTCCATGCACACGCTCTTTCCATGCGCGGTCGGGGGCTAGACCGCTTGCAACCGCCGACATCGGCAGTATGTGGCGAACGCCCAATCCCAGCCGATGAGCCATCTTGCTTATGTTATCGATGCCGATCTTTAGGGCGAGGCTATAATAATAAACATCACAGCTTTGTTTCAGCGAGTTTTCCAAGTCTATATGGCCGTGCCCGGTTCGTTTCCAGCAATGGAAGCGACGGCTGGACACTTCCAAATAACCCGGGCACCACATCGTATCATCCGGGCCGATCAGCCCTGCATCCAGTGCGGCGAGAGCTGTGACCATCTTGAACGTCGATCCGGGGGGATAGGTGTCCTGGATCGGTTTGTTGGCCAGCGGACGATAGGGGTTGTCGGTCAGCACCCGGTAATCTTCCATCGAAATCCCGCGCACGAACAGATTAGGGTCAAATGTCGGGGAGGACGCAACGGCGATCAGATCACCTGTTTCGCAATCCATCATCACTGCACTGGCGCTTTCGGTACCCAACCGTGCTTGGACATAGGCTTGGAGATTGGCATCCACAGTTAGTTGGACATCGGCACCCGGCTGCCCCTCGCGCCGACCCAATTCGCGCATCACGCGCCCTCCGGCATTCACCTCAACCCGCTTGGCCCCGGCCTTGCCGCGTAGCAAATCTTCTTCCTTGGCTTCTACACCGACTTTGCCAATCTGAAATCCGGGGATGCGCAGGACTGGTTCAGGTTCTCCGATCTGGTTGAGGTCATAATCACTGACCGGGCCGACATATCCCACGATATGGGCAAAATCGTCTCGTCTGGGATAGACGCGGGACAGGCCAACCTCGGTCGTGACTCCAGGCAAAGCGGGTAAATTCGCCGCAACGCGTGAAATCTCGGTCCACCCGACCTGATCCGCCACCGTCACCGGCAAAAACGGCGGGCTGCGGTACATTTCCGTAATCGCCCGGTTCAGCTCCTCGTCATCTAATTCGACCAGTTGCGACAGCCGTGCAATCACCGCATCGACGTCGCCCGCATCCTCGCGCATTATGACGATACGATAGCTGGGCGTGTTTTTCGCCAAAACCCGACCATCGCGATCAAACAGCTCGCCCCGTGTCGGTGGGATCAGACGGATATTAACGCGGTTTTCTTCGGCCAGCATGCGGAATTCATCTGCCTGTTCTATCTGAAGGTGGCGCATGCGCAGTCCCAACGCACCAACAAAGGCTATCTGCGCCCCGCCCAACAACCAGGCCCGCCGTGACATTTTTCGATGCGTCAGTTCCAGTTCTCGTGGGCTGCGTTTCACAAACGGTTCCCCGTGGCATCTGCGTCACCAGGCACGAGTTTCCGCACCCCAAGTATATAATGGGTGAAGCCAGCCATGATCGGATAGACGGCTATCGTCAGGATGACTTGAAACAGCGCCAATACCAGCGGTGCCTGATTGACCGAAAAGATCGCCAGGATCAACCGATTGGCGGCCACGATACCGGTGATGACGATGGCTACTGCGGTCCATTCGCCAACAAAGCTGGCGTTGCTGAGCCCGCTTAAGCGATTTTTCAGGTATTCCACCCCAGCGACCACTAGCGCAGCAACAAGGCCAGGGGGGCGTTGGAACAACAGATCGGCCAACAACATAACGACCGCAATCAAAAACGCGGGCACAAAGTCAGGTTGCCGCAACGCCCAGGCAAAGGTCATTGCCATCAACAAATCCGGCGGTGCCCATCGCCGAGCCACCGTGTCTAGTGGCAAGAGGTGAAAAAATATGATGCAGGCTGCAAAACCCAGATAGACACACCGCATCATCCACAGTCGCGCGGAGGTGAGTTTAGCCATCGCTATCCTCTTCGTCTGTGGTCAATGCTGGAGCAGTCGCATCCAATCCGTTCACAATGCTGCCGGAATCGGTAATCAGTTCGATACCATAGTGGCGCAGGACCCGAAGAAATTTTAACCGGCCATAGTCGGCGGCCAAGCGCACACGGAGGCGACCATTGCGGTCCTTGGCCACTTGACCAATCAACAGGCCCGACGGAAACACGCCACCATCGCCGGATGTAATCACCCGGTCGCCGGGACGGACTAACTCGGGACTTTCCAGAAATTCCACAACCGGGGCCACCGAATTGTCGCCATTGATCAGGATCGTTTGACTGGAAGGTTGAACAGTTGCGGGAACTGAACTGCTGGGATCGGTGAGCAGGATGACCCGTGCCGTGTTTTGCCCGACACCCGAAATCCGCCCAACCAGCCCGATCCCGTCAATCGCCGCCCAACCATCGACGATGCCGTCGCGCGCCCCGACATTCAGCAAAACCGACTGCCGGAATGGCGAACCGCTGTCGGCTATGACAACACCGGTGACATAGGTCAGACGGGGATCTAGCCGCACATTGTTCATGTCTAGAAGTCGGGCATTTTCCTGTTCCAGCTGCAACGCCGCCTCTTTCCAGGCATGCATTTGCCGCAGCTCACTGCGCAATTCGCGGTTTTGTTCGACAAGCCTTTGATAAGATTGGAAATCGCGTACCAAATTAGCTATCCCGGTCACTGGGGTAATTAGCCAATCCATACCTGGAACAACCCGGTCGACGACCTCAGCCCGGAACCGTTCGACACGCGGGCTGTCAATCCACCAGATTAGAAAGATACCCGCCAAACAAAGAATTAGGATTGCCAAAAAAAGACGTCTAAGCGGTTGGGTAAAATCATCCCGTGTTGAACGGTGCTTGGCCAAATATCCCCCTTCGCCTGCGTTGAGGCACCAAGTTGTCCCTAGTCAAAGGGTGCGCGTGTCAGCTGTCGTAGTCAATCGCGTGAAGTAGCTGTTTTTCGTGTTCCAACGCTTTGCCGGTACCCAGGGCGACGCAGTTCAGGCTTTCATCCGCAATCGATACGGCAAGCTCGGTTTGTTCGCGCAAAACCAGATCCAAATCGCCTAACAAAGCGCCACCCCCGGTCAGCATAACGCCCCTATCGACGATATCAGCCGCCATCTCGGGTGGCGTGTTTTGCAGGGCGTCCATCACCGCATCGCAGATTTGTTGCACAGGTTCTGCTAGCGCTTCGGCCACCTGGGCTTGGCTGATTTCAATTTCCTTGGGAACACCGTTCACCGAATTGCGCCCCCGGATATGCATTGATGCCCCGCGCCCGTCATCCGGCATCCCGGCTTTGCCGATGCTGGTTTTGATCCGTTCAGCCGTGCTTTCACCCACCAGCAGGTTTTGTTGGCGCCGCAGATAGGATATGATTGCCTCGTCCATGCGGTCACCACCAACGCGAACAGACTGAGCATAAACGATGTCGCCCATCGATAAAACCGCAACCTCGGTGGTTCCGCCACCGATATCCACGACCATGTTGCCGGTCGGATCCGTGATCGGCATGCCCGCACCGATAGCCGCTGCAATAGGTTCGGCGATCAGACCGGCGCGCCGGGCACCTGCGGACAGCACCGATTGGCGAATGGCACGCTTTTCCACGGGCGTGGCCCCATGCGGCACACAGACGATGATCTTTGGCTTTAAAAAGGTCGACCGTTTATGCACTTTGCGTATAAAGTGCTTAATCATTTCTTCGGCGGTATCGAAGTCAGCAATCACGCCATCGCGCATCGGACGGATCGCCTCGATACTGCCAGGGGTCCGGCCCAGCATCAGCTTTGCATCCTCGCCCACAGCCAACACCTTTTTCAAGCCGTCCTTGACATGATAGGCTACCACCGACGGTTCCGAGAGGATCACACCTCGACCCTTGACATAGACCAACGTATTCGCCGTCCCCAAGTCGATGGCCATGTCAGACGAAAACAATCCGCCCATGCTTGTGAATATCGACATGTGTTCTTACCCCGAAGCGCTTGCCTGAATGCGTAAAGTTAAAACTTCCAAATTCCCAAAATTCCATTTGCTAACCCATTAGTTGCGTGATCAGTATCTTCATCCGAAGTATTTTCCTGTTTCAAGTTTTCCCGCGTTTGTAAGCTTTATCAAACGCCTAAATTGTAGCGACGTGTTTTATCTAGGACCTGTTCTTTGGTTTTTTCATTTCGTGATTTTGTGTTCAGTTTCTTACAAATCTTGACGTGATCTCAATTGCCAAAACCGGAACATCCGCTATTGAGCCCAGCGTGAAGCTTGGGGGTCAATTTCCCCATCCATGTGGTTAACGCACCAAAATTTCTTGGACACGTGTCCTCGGTACCTTAAGCCCCGTCCTTATGCAACACCTTTCCGAGGCTATACGAATACGAAATATGCAAAGATATATGCTAAAGATTTCCTGCGCGTGCGCGCGTCGGCGCGCGCCAGTATGATCCAGTATGATTCCGACACCAATTGTCCCCGCGCCGTAGGAGGTTGAAAAAGCATAAAAGCATGTAAATCCCGGTCATAAATCTGTTCCTTGCTGTTCCATTCCAGATCAAACGCCACTTTCCCACACACGAAATCGATACCGTGGCCGTCCAAAAATCCTTTCCGTGCGTAACGATGAAAAATATACTCTCTTTTCTCTGCATGTTCTAATTTTACCAGCAAACTGACTTAATGTGCGTTTCAACCTATGGAGGACAAGGGAATAGCGTGTCCGTGTATTGGGCAATTACGCTCTTATGGTCACCGGAGACCGGATCATGTACGGTGTAATTTTGAATCTATCCAAAGCGGCAATCACATACGCGAATTTTTCGAAGAAGCTATTAACCAGAGTGGACGCCACGTTCCAATGGCTAAAGATATCAAATTTCAATGCGATATTTAGGGGGAATAAATTCATTTCGCT
Source organism: Paracoccaceae bacterium (assembly GCA_014623385.1). Taxonomy (GTDB): domain Bacteria; phylum Pseudomonadota; class Alphaproteobacteria; order Rhodobacterales; family Rhodobacteraceae; genus JACOMT01. The sequence continues at coordinate 50,517 of JACOMT010000001.1, read as the reverse complement.
TATTCCGTCGCGACTAAAGAATTGTATTTGTACGTGTACCATGTGGGAATGTAAACGTCCGAGACTTGGTTGCTTCAAACAGTTCAGTTATCACGTTGGCTGCACCAAATACAGTTCAAGATACGGCCCCCAGCTGCAACATTTCAATACTGTCGTACTGCTCATCCGGTTTGCGGGAACGTTCCCGTTTGCGCAACCCAAACAGATTAACCCGTCGTCGCCCGGGTTGAAGCGTTCTTGCCGCGTATGCCGAACAAAAGCATTTCGGTCATATTTCGAAAATAGAACCCCACGCCGCGATCATCAGAGCCGCCATACTTTACTGATTTTGTGCCAGATAATGTGTGATTTGTACGCAAACCCCCATTCAGACGTGACCCGCAAACCTTCTCGGGAAGCAGGGCGTTGGTACCCAGAGATAGCAATGCGCGCGATCCTCCATGAAGTCAGCAACCGGAAGGGCACAAATGTCCTCAAGTGTCATCGTCGGATATCTGGCAAGCCGCTTGTGCCCCGGTACAATCTTTCCGGTTCGATTGGCAAAGTAACATGGCGGACCGGCCATGACCATTGCGAACTTTTGAGACTCGGGAAACCTAGATAAATCGGCTGCGGCTCCCGAACAAGCTCATGACCATGCCCCCAAATCAACCCGTTATTCGTAATCAATTTTACCTAGCATAGCCGCTTCCCCACTGCTCCCGCAACCAATTCGGACATCTAGTCAATGACGTCTTTCGGACGATTGCCATGACGCCCTAAAAACGCATCCACTTAGCGTTGCAGGTGCTTCGGACACATCTTGTGACAGATGCGGTCAACGCTGTGCTTCATCAGTACCCGCAAGCTTCCCAGCCTGTAGGATATGGGCTTGGCCGCGCGAATGATGCGCCGAACCCCCGGTTGGCCGAACGGTTTCACGGGTTCTGTCGGTACCCTTGCGGGCTCTGGTGGTATGATCGGAGCCAAAACCCTGCAGGGTCTTGGCATCCATGTTCTGAAACATCCTCGCGACCACTTACCCGTTGTCACGGTCCCGAACGCCAGCTAATAATGGCAATTTCGCCTACGGCACCACGTCCAGCCTTCAACGTCTTGTTGCGTGCCTGTTCTTCTCCTTGCCGCCCATGCGAGGTTCCACCCGCTTCGGTTCGGCAGACAAACGGAAAATTTACACCGTCATACTCAAACGTCCTACACAGGCACATGGCCAGATGCCACGCGCTTTTCAGGATGATTCCAAGATCACGGCGCAGCTTCATGCTTGACACGCTATTGAGCGATGCAGACATAAGGTAAGTCTCAATAGATCAAGTCTGTAAACCAAAGGTTTGAAGCTTCCATGCAGGTCCCGGCACGAACCGAAGGCCACTTGCGGTGCTCGTGGCAACGGCATGGCATGATCTTTTGTGCTGTGCCGACGACTCCTTTCCTTCGGGCGTTATCGAGCCAAATGCGGTGCGAGCAGTCAAGAAACATTTGGGTACCATTCTATATAACTCCTGCATATAACTCCCAAAATTGGGATCGGTGCGTCCAAAATTAGCGCGCTGGCGGGTGTGCGGTGGTGACACAATGGCCAACATGTCAAGCTGTGGACAGAGCAGGCGAATGCATAAGGACAGGCTGTCCGTCGACGGCGGCTAAAAGATGATCTATATGATCGAACCAGTCCTGTCACAGCCATTAAGGTGGTGCAAGGCGTGGCAACCAAGGACAGCACGGATTTCATTCTGGTACACCCTATGTACCGGCCTGAGCATCGCGGTGGCCCCGCTGCTCAACCGCATCCGTGATCATGGACCAGATTGAACAGATCTCTAACCAAATCTGACGGTATCTTCTTCATGCTGCAGTCGACAACGGCCTTTGTTGAATCTGTGGGTTACGTTCTGCCCATTAAGACCTCACTATAATTGGAGGATTGCTGTAGTGCGAAGAAAATAATGTCCAATCCGCGACAGTTTCGTGCGCAATCCTCGCCATTTTGATCCCTATTTTTAGCCGCACCGACCCCGCCGCCCTGCCTTGGATTGCGCACTAATGAAGGCGGGGGCAGGCTGATCTCCAAACGCTGTTTGAGGGATTGAGCAGTGTTTTGGCACGATGAAGCACCGCTCAATATTTCGGGCTGGCCACCTGCGGGGAGCCGCAAACAGGATCACCCTCACCCCGCAAACACCGGCAATCGCATAACCAGACCACCAAAACCGCTTTACCCGCTTTAAGGCCAGCGGATCGGACAGAATGGCCAAATCAGCGCGTTCGCCGCAAATCACGCTGTCACGCAGAGGTCTTTTGTAATTGTTGGCCCACAGCAATAGCGCTATGATCAAAGCCGCGTCCGATATGATCGATGCGTTGTTTGACACGGGTAAATATCCTTTCGACAGCGACGGAGCAACTTGGTCATGGGTAATGCGGCGTCTGAGCATGTGCTTGATGAGGCCTTGGGTTTTTAACGGTTTCAATGCATTGGTTTTGTCAAGCGGCACCATGGGTGTTTCCCGGGCCAGGACCGACCGGTTGTGGGCGTATCGATGGGGCACAAATGTTGATGACGGGCCGGGGTTCCCGGAATGGGCTTGAGCACGGGAGGGCAGATGCAGCATGAAATTTCTTGATCTTGCAAAAGTCCATATCCGCTCTGGCTCGGGCGGCAGCGGATGTGTCAGCTTTCGTCGCGAAAAGTACATCGAATACGGTGGACCGGATGGCGGGAACGGCGGCCGTGGGGGCTCGGTTTGGGCTGAGGCAGTCGATGGGCTTAACACCCTGATAGATTTCCGGTATCAACAGCATTTCTTTGCCAAGAACGGCCAACCCGGACGCGGTCAGCAACGGACCGGGAAAGACGGTTCTGACATCATGTTGCGGGTGCCGGTTGGCACAGAACTTCTGGACGAAGACCAGGCAACACTGATCGCCGATATGATAGAGGTGGGGCAGAGGGTTCAATTGGCCTGGGGCGGCAATGGTGGCTTTGGCAACCTGCATTTCAAATCCGCGAGCAATCAGGCACCACGCCATGCCAATCCGGGGCAAGAGGGAGTAGAGCGGACGCTGTGGCTGCGGCTAAAGCTGATTGCCGATGTGGGGCTTTTGGGCCTACCGAATGCGGGTAAGTCCACCTTTTTGGCGGCCACATCCAATGCTCGGCCCAGGATTGCCAATTATCCGTTCACGACTCTGTACCCCAATCTGGGCGTGGTCGGTGTGGATGGCGTCGAATTTGTCATTGCCGATATTCCTGGCCTGATCGAAGGTGCGTCCGAGGGCCGGGGCTTGGGCGATTTGTTTTTGGGGCATATCGAACGCTGTGCAGTACTTTTACACATTGTTGACGGCAGCGCGCCCGATCCCATCAAGGATTATGAAACGATTATATCCGAACTTGGTGCCTATGGTGGCGGTTTGATTGACAAACCCCGGGTCACCGTTCTGAACAAATCCGATGCGATGCCGGATGCAGAGCGGAACCTGGCCGCACCCATGCTGGCGGAGGTCGGCACAGGACCGGTCCTGTTGATGTCGGCGGTGTCGGGTGAGGGTGTGACAGATGTTTTGCGGTTGTTGCGCACACAAATCGACGCGGTCCGGTTACGTGCCGCCCCCGATATGGATGACCAGCCATGATAACCCTGAAGACCGCCCGCCGTGTGGTAATCAAAATCGGCTCGGCCCTGTTGGTTGACCGAACCACCGGAGAGTTGCGTGATGGCTGGCTGTATTCTCTGGCGGCGGACGTGGCACGCCTGAAGCACCGTGGACAGGACGTGATTTTGGTTTCATCAGGCTCCATTGCGCTCGGCCGCGGGATTTTGCGTTTGCCTGATCCGGTTCTGCCATTGGAACAATCCCAGGCTGCTGCTGCCGTGGGTCAAATCCGGCTGGCCCGCGCGTATGAAGAGGTGCTGGCCCCCCATTGCATCACCACGGCCCAGATTCTGGTGACCCTGGAAGATAGCGCAAACCGCCGCCGGTATCTGAATTCCCGGGCGACGCTGGAAACGCTTTTGGCGATGGGTGTTGTGCCCATCGCGAACGAAAATGACACCGTCGCAACAGACGAAATCCGCTATGGGGATAATGACCGTCTGGCCGCGCAGGTGGCGGTAACGACCGGTGCGGATTGTCTGATCCTGCTATCCGATGTAGACGGGTTTTACACCTCCAATCCGGCCAGTGATCCTAACGCCCGGCGGTTCGATATGATCGATGCCATTACACCGGAAATTGAGGCTATGGCGGGCGACGAGGGCTCTTGCCGATCCAAAGGCGGGATGAAAACAAAACTGATGGCGGCGCAAATGGCTACCGCATCGGGCTGTGCGATGGCAATCACCGAAGGGTTGGGGGAGCACCCGTTGACCACATTGGAATCGGGTGCCCCTGCCACGTGGTTCAGGGCCCAAGGGGATCCGCAGGCCGCGCGCAAACGGTGGGTTTCGTCGATGAAGGCGAACGGCGAGATTGTGATTGATGCCGGGGCCGCGCGGGCGCTGGCCAATGGGAAAAGCCTGTTGCCCGCCGGTGTGACTGCCGTGCGCGGCACATTTGGGCGCGGCGACCCGGTTCTGGTCGTCGACGGAACAGGTTGCAAATTGGCCCAGGGTCTCAGCCGCTATACCGCCGAGGAAGTCGGGACCATCAAAGGGATCCGGTCTGGCGACATTGAGCGGTTGCTGGGTTATCCTGGTCGGTCCGCCCTGATCCACCGCGATGATATGGCGATCCGGCCGCACACCGCACAGATTTGATCCATGACGGGCAATCCATGTCCCCGCAATCTGGTGCATGGCCCAACAGAAAGACAGGACACCGGTGACAGACCCCGACAACATTCCCGCCCTGATGGCCGATATCGGCACCCGGGCCCGGGCCGCCGCCAGCGCATTGGCCTGTGCCAGTACAGACCAAAAACAGGCGGCCCTGATCGCGGCGGCAGAGGCGGTCTGGGCGTCCCGCGCCCATATCATTGTCGCCAATGCCAAAGACCTGGCATTTGGTCGCAACAAAGGGCTGAGCGGCGCGATGATGGATCGGCTGATGCTGGATGAGCCGCGCATTCGCGATATCGTCCACGGTCTGCGCACGGTCGCGAACCAGACCGATCCGGTAGGGGAGGTTCTGGCCGATTGGCAGATGGACAGTGGTTTACATATCCGCCGCGTGCGCACCCCGTTGGGTGTCGTCGGCGTGATCTATGAAAGCCGCCCGAATGTGACCGCCGATGCCGGTGCGCTGTGCCTGAAGTCCGGGAATGCGGTGATCCTGCGCGGTGGGTCGGAAAGCTTGCATTCTTCGATGGCCATTCAGGCTGGTGGACCGCGTTACTGATGCTTTGGTCGGCTGTGTCCTCCATTTCCCGGGTCAAATCCTGCAGTGTTTGCTCCGAGGATTTGCGACGCAGGATCAAGCGGGCATTTTCGATCAACGCGGCAAAGCGGCCGTCGTTCAAGGCAATCAGTTGTTGCCGTGCCAGAGCGATCCGGTCACGCAGTGTTTTGATGCGTTCAGCACGGCGGGTGGCCCGTTCAGCGGTCAGGAAAATCTGATCGGCGTGGCCGTTGAGTGGGGACAGATCAAAGCCGAATGCCATCTCGACGCCCTGCCCTACCCGGCGGGCATAGCGTTTGCGGTTGGGGCTGTCATGACGGTTGACAAGACCCAGCTGTACAAGCCGAGCCAAATGACGCCGCAGGGTGCTTTCGGGCATCTCGTTCAGACGCTCGGACAGGGTGCGGCTTGCGGGGAATACAACCGCCCTGCCCTGCTCGGTCGGAATCTCCCGGTCCGGCAGAAAGGTCAACAAGGCTTTCAGCACAGTCAATGTACGATGAGAGATGTCGAAATCCGCTGAGGCCGTGGTCAGCGCTGACAGGACCTCCCATTTATCGACAGACGTTTGGGTAATAGCTACCCGCCGCCCAAAATCGCTTTGGGAAGCATGGTTCATTTTTTTCTTCACGAAACACAAAAAATACCTGCCCTGCGCAGCACGCAGAGTTGACAGGACCGATTCAGAGGGGCTATTTCAAAGGTGCTAAGATTGAAAAGGGCCTTCCGGGATCACATGTCCCGGGGGGCTTTTGTGGTCTTTTCGTGCCTCCTATGGTTGCTCGCTCTGTGGTCTTAGTCTTCCGACCGTTCGTTTATCCAGCGGTCGTGAAGTTCGGTTATCAGGCCTCGGCATTGGTTTCGAACCAGGCGTCAAAGCCATCTGCCGTGCGCGACGGAATGTTCAGGGTCACGTCGCGATTTGTCAGCCGGACATCGTCCAGGGCCTTGCCAGCGGCGTCACGTCTGGGCCGCAAAGCTGGCCTTTTCGATAAAAGACAGATCCTGGCGCGAGGTGTTTTCCTGTCCTTGCGCCAGAACCAGTCCGTGGTCGTCCAGTTGCCGGACCATGGCCTTGACCGGCTGACCAAGCTCTTTCAACGCCATAAGGCGGCGGCCGTAGACGATCTCGAACCGGCCCGGGTCTTTGGCGTGCGGGCGCAGCAGGATCGGAACCTGCTGTCCGTAGGTGCGCAGGCTTTCGACCAGTTGTCTTTGCGCCTCGCTGTCCACCCCCAAGCGATCCTTCAGCCCGGCATCGTCGATCAGGGCGCAGTCAATCTCTTGCACCGCGTTTTCCTGCAGTTTCGACAGGGAAGACTGCAACGCGCCGACGGCACCGCGGGACATCATCCGGGGTTTTTCGGGTTTGGCCGGACCACCGGATTGGTTCAGATTAGTTGTCAGAATACCTTTGCGTGCCATCAGCGCCCCCATGCATGTTGAGGCAATGACTCGACCTCGTCATTGACAAGATTCAATGAGTCCACCGCACGATCATAGGTGTTGCGGTGAAACTGGCTGCGTTCCACTTCGTAAACCGTCTGCTGGGTTAGTCCGGCATCGGAAATTGCTGTAGATTTCAGCATCGGCGCAACCATGACCTCATCCCCAAACAACTGCCGCAGGAAGGCGACAACCTGTTGCTAGAGGCCGTCGCCGGGTTCATGGCGGTTGATCAGAAAGCGCAGGAAATCGAAATCCATCGGAGCGCCAGCCTGTGCCACCACGTCCAACAATTCCGCACTCATCTGCAGAAACTGAGACATCGAGGCGATGTCCAGCATATTGGGCACGACTGTAATCAGCACTCCGGTCGAGGCACACAGCGCGGACATGGTCAAGTAGCCCAGTTGCGGCGGGCAATCGAAAATGATGACGTCGTAGTTGTCCTCGACTTCTTGCAGGGTCGTTGCCATCCGGGCAAAGAAAGCGGGCTGCACATTGTTCAGCAATGCCTGTGGGGGCTCGTGCTCGAACTCCTGCAAGATCAAACCGGCCGGGGCCAGATCAATGCCGGTGAAAAAGGTTTTTTGGATGATGCTGGACAGCGGCAGGGGGTTTTCGTACCGAATGGCATCTTAGATCGTGCCTGATTGCAGAAAGTCGTATTCGGGGCGATAGCCAAACAGGGTGGTCAAAGACGCCTGAGGGTCGATATCCACGGTAAGAATCCGGTATCCTTTCAACGCCAGACGTTGTGCTGTGTGGATGGCGCTGGTTGTCTTGCCAGAAACACCTTTGAAGTTGAGGAAGGACAGAACCTGCACCTTGTCACCCGGCTGGCGGCCTTTCAGATAGGTTCCGGCTGCCTTTGCGGTCGACTCCAGCTCTTTCCGAATGGCCAGCAGGTCTTCTGCGGAATAGTGGCGACGGCCACCCGGTGTGGTATGCACATCAGGAATGCGGCTGTCAAAATGCAGCTTGCGCAGAAAACTGGGTGAGATCCCCAACAGACCGGCGGCTTCTCTGGCACTAAACAGCCGAAGTTCCTTGCGCGCGTCCGGTGCAAACACTGTCATCATGTGGTTTTCCAAAGCCGCAGTCAGATTTTCAGCGTTCTCACGAACACGCTGATTGATGTGGATCGGTTCAGCCACGTCTGCCCTCTTTCAGTAACGCTGTATTTCGCCAACGCGGTTTTTATCGTTTTTTACGCAAGAAGAGGGCGCTTTGGCAACAATTTCTTTAAAGCCGAGATATCGCGGGGCTTGCAATATATAGTAGAAGACCGAATGCTTTGGACAATATTTCTTAAAAGTTGTTGAAAGAAAGCGATATTTTTGCAGCCGTTCCAAGACGATGGAAAATCTCGTGTAGTGTTCAGTGATGGCTCCGGGTCCAGGGCTAAAACAAGACGTTCGGGAATCATCAGCTGTCGGGCAGGGGCGGGAATTGCGGGTTTTCTTTGATTCTAAAAATCACTAAATTAGCTTTAAAAGTAAAAATTTGTGATAAAGGCCAATATTTTGACCTTTAACTTTGATGCCTCAACGCCCGGTTCGACGCAGGACAAGATTCGCATGTCTGCCCGCAATCTCCGTCTGGCTCATAACATGACACAGCAGTCTTTGGCCGAAAAATCGGGCGTGCCGCTGTCGACGCTCAAACGGTTTGAACAAAGCGGCGAGATCTCACTGGCGGCGCTTTTGGCGATTGCCGGGGCGTTGGGGACGCTTGACGCATTTGAAAACCTTTTCCCAAAGCCTGCGGCCGCGTCGCTGGAGGAGCTGGGATCAGGAAAGGTTGACCGTAAACGGGCAGGCAAAAGGCAGGGCTGATGGCTGATCGTTTGAACATCGAGTTGGACTTTGGCGATCATCGGCGAATGGTCGGACAGGTGGCCTGGGTCAAGGGCCAGCGACGTGCCGCCATCGAATGGGCACCGGAGTTCGCAGCAAATCCGCTGCCGATTTCGCCATATGCGATCCGATCCTGGCAGGGGCTGCATTTTGGCGACCATACGCCCTTTGATGGGCTGCCGGGTGTGTTGGCGGATTCACTGCCTGACGGCTGGGGCCGTTTGCTGATTGACCGTGAATTGGCGCGGCGGGGCAGGGCGGTTCATGACCTGACTCCAGTGGACCGTCTGGCCATCGTGGGTCAGCACGGCATGGGGGCGCTCAGCTATCATTCCGAAGAGGAGATGACCAAACAGGAAGATATCGATCTGGATTGGTTCGCCAGAACCGTCCAGCATATTGAAGAGGATGTGTCCGTCGAAGACTTGTCCCGACTTCGCGCAGGCAGCGGCGGCTCGGCGGGCGCGCGGCCAAAATTCGTCGCCTTGCTGAACACTGAAACCGGCGTGTTGCGGGATCATCGCAGCGGGGCAGGGGAGGGGTTCGGCCACTACCTCATTAAATTCCGATCCTCGTCCGATCCGGTTAGTGCTGCGCGTGAGGAACAAGCCTATGCCGAAATGGCGCGTGCGGCCGGGCTTAACATGTCGGACACACGGCTGCTTTCGACCGGTTCGGGTGAAGACTTGTTCGCGACCCTTCGCTTTGACCGGCCCGAGGGCCGACGCCTGCATATGCAAATGATCGCGGGTCTTTTGAACGCCGATTTCACCGCTCCGGTTGTGGACTATGAAACCGTGTTGAAACTGACCTATTTCATGACCAACCATCAGGGTGATGTTGAAGAGATGTTCCGGCGCATGGTGTTCAACGTCCTGACCCACAACCGCGATGACCACATCAAGAACCATGCCTTTCTGATGGATCATCACGGAACATGGCACCTGTCACCCGCATATGACCTGAGCTTTTCCGACGGTCCCGGCGGCGAGCATCACCTGAGTGTGAATGGGAACGGCAGGAACCCGACTCATAAGGATTTGGTTGCAGTGGGAGAGGGGAGTGGCATCCGAAAAAGGCGTGTGTTTGAAATCATTGAGCAGGTGCGCCTTGCCGCAGAACAGTGGCCAGTCTTTGCGGATGTAAGCGGAGTTCCTGAAGTGCGAAACAGAGAGATATTAGAAAGACTGAATTCGGTCGGCAAAAGTTGATCATTGCGATCCCGATTCCATTGGTTGATTGCAGTTTTGCGCCTATTTCTTTGTAAAATCAATAATTACTGATAAGCGATACTTATCAGTAGTAAAGGTAACTCAGAGACGCACAAAATGTAACGATCAAAAGTTGCTCTTTTTGCGCGTAAAGCGGGCAGGGGGGTTGTGATACAATCCATAAATATTTCTCAAAACTGATTGCTGACGTGTGTCAAAGCGGATGTGTCGCAAACTTTTCATCTTGATTGACAAGCACGTAGATGTCGACGTTTGCTGTCCGTGTATTGTTCTCCTATAGGTTTCAGCATGATTGCCTGGAAAGGCTGTCATTTTCCCAAGGATGCGGTTTAATACGCTGTATACTTCTACCTGCGTTACACGGTTTCCTATCGTGACCTGGAAGGAATCATGGCTGAACGCGGTGTGCTAGTTGACGACGCCACATTGAATAGGTGGGTTGTGAAATACTCGCCGATAGTCGCTGCTCGGGCGCAATCAAAGAAGCGCTCAACTCAGAGTTCCTGGCGCATGGACGAAACCTACATTCGTTTGCGCGGGAAGTATATGTATCTCTATCGAGCGGTCGACAAAGTGGGAAATACTCTTGATTTCATGCTGTCTGAGCGACGAAATCGTCCGGCAGCCACCAGGTTCTTTGCCAAAGCACTCGCTTCAAACGGGATTCCAATCAAAATTGTCATAGACAAGAATGGTGCCAACGCAGCTGGCATTCGAGAAGTGAACAGAATCCTGAAACGATCTGGCTGTCAGGCCAAAGTACAGACGATCAGGTCCAAATATTTGAACAATATGATCGAACAGGATCACAGATTCATCAAACGACGCGTACGGCACATGCGCGGGTTCAAGTCGTTCAGATCAGCTTCAGCCACACTGGATGGCATTGAAGTAGCCAACATGATCCGCAAGAAGCAATTCTCTAGCGATACGACTTCCAGCTTTCGGATGTTTGCTGAGATCGCAGTATAGCTACATTGATCATAGCACTAGCTCCCGTCGCTCAAAAAGTTTGCGACACAACCAGAAGCGGACGGATTCCGGGAGTGAGTTGCCCTTTTCTTATCATACGCGCCACTTCAATCCCGTCCAGCGTTGCCGCTGCTAAAGCGATGTGGCGTGCGTTTTGCGTCAGTTTGCGTCTATCCTATGAATACTGCGAAATTGCATCACCTCTCAAGGCATTCGAAATAAAAATAGGTCTTGGGGGAGTGTACGATGCTTTGAGCCTATAACAAGATCCGCGATCTTCGCGCTTCAGACTTGGCTAAGAGCGGGTCCCTTCGTTCTGCAGGCACTCCCGCGGCAAAAATTTAGGCTCCATAATGTGGAAGTGGAAAACGACGGCAGATCACGCACCGCACTATAGGCTTCGCTCAACACCTAATAGCACCAAATGCCTGCAAACAGGAATGGACCTGCAATGACATATTCCCTTGTCGAAGACGCACATGCTATCATCTTTCCCGCATTTGATTCAACTGAGTTGAGCGATGCCTGCAAGTCGTTCCTCGAAAAAGGCGGCATTTCGATCCTTCTGGGCGAAAGCCGCGAAGAGTACGTTGCCCGCTCCATGAGCGATCATCGGTGCCGGACGGAAACACCTGAAACATTTCACGTGCTGGTCAATTCGGCGAAATCCTACACCGACGATCTGCTTGTCGCGGTTGATCAAGAAATTGGCGGTATTTGTCGGATGCACGATCTTGTCCCTCAGTTTCCCCAAACTTCAGAGCTGATCCAAGCCCCAGATGCCGAGATAGAAGAGATTTCCTATCAGATAGGCAAGGCGAGCCGTGCCCTAGGAGTGAATTGTTTTCTTGCACCTGTTCTTGATCTGGTAACCGGCGAAAACCTGTGGCTCGATGGCCGCACTTATTCTGTTGACCCCAAGACTGTCGGTCGCGTTTCCGCTGCCTATGTACGCGGCGTTCAGCGCGCCCTTGTTGCCGCTACGGCCAAACATTTCCCCGGATTCCATAACATAACCGGTGATCCCGCAGTGGATCCTGACGCCTTCGTTCCAGATACGGCAGCAAGCTATCAGGCGGGTTTTGCCCCGTTTGAAGGTGTTATTGCAGCCGATGTTGAAATGATCATGGTCGGACCCGCCATTACCCAAGCGTTCGATCCCAAGCGTGCGGCCCTTAGATCGAAACCTGTCGTAGACATGCTAAAGCGCGATCTTGGCTATAAAGGCATCGTGATGGCCGATGATCTTGATTCCAAGGCCACCATGCGCGGAGATGCGATTGAACAAGTAGCCTTGGATGCGATCACGGCAGGCTGCGACTTTCTACTGTTGGCCGACGTTGATACGCAATTGGCGGATGTCGCGAAAGCCATTACCGAAGCGGCAGAGGTCGGCACAACATCTCGTGACGGGTTGGCTGCCTCTGCCAACAAGATGCGCGATCTTACACGTAGATACGCCAAGACACCATGAAGCGAGCTATTGAACAAATGCACCAACCTCCCGCTCTTCCAGATACGACTTATTTTTCGAGGTTCGATGCCGCGATCTTTGACCTTGATGGGACACTGGTCCATTCAGAGCACGTATGGGATGCAGCCAAATTGCAAGTAATCGCGGATTTCGGGCACAATGCCAGCCTGACGCAATTGCGAGCCCACCTTGGGTGCGGGCTGTCAGAGTTTCTAGACGAGGTTTTCGGGGAACCATTGACGGTCGAATTGCGAACCGAAATCGCCGACAAGATCGGAGCAGTCGCCGACCAGCTGTTGCCGAAACAGCGAACACCGGTTGCCGCCACCGCTGACTTTCTACGCGATTTGCACGATAACGGGTTACGCATTGCGATCTGTTCTTCGTCACCGCGCCGTCATATTGAAAGTGCCGTAGATGCTCTTAAAATACGAGAACAGGTCGAGGTAATCTTGTCTGCTGCTGATCTGTCAAAGGGTAAGCCTGATCTCTTATCTTGAAACACTCAAGCACCTGAGGGTTTCACCCGAGTTTGCTTGTGCCTTCGAGGACTCACCGTCAGGGGTTGCGTCGGCGGCTGAAGCGGGTCTCTCCGTTCTAGCGGTCGGGCCTGATTGTCAAGGTTCACAGTTTGCACGGTGCGCGCATCGGGTGGAGGATTTCCTTTCGTTGAGCCAAAATTTTCGCTAAGTCCTTTAGGGTTCTGTCGAAGGCTTTGCCCTCCTGCCTGCAATTTAACAGTTGTGTTAGAGAATAATCTGCTTAAGGGGCTAAAGGGCTTAGCTAAAAACTCGTTTGCTCTCAATTGATCCCGCCTGTTAATACGTTTAACCTTTATATAAGGTGACATGTTTAACTAAGGAAACACTGGATCGCCCGACTGAGCGGAGAGCGGAATGAAGGTCTTTAATGCGTCGTGCCTTTGTCGCGATGAATTCGTGTCCCAAGGCGTTGAACTTACCGTAGTGCAGATTCGTCGGGAGATCGCTGCAACTTTCGTCCTTCATGGGTACCTTAAAACTCAAGCATCCGATTGGAAGCGCACGTTTACTCCGCAACGTTCGTGCAGGTCGGTAACGAAACAATGAGGGCATTCCAATGGTGACGATGCACGATGTGGCCCGCGAAGCCGGTGTGTCACAGGCGAGCGTATCATTTGCTTTCAACAAGCCCGAAAACCTCAGCAGCGAGGTGCGCGAACGTATTCTAGAGGTGGCTCGGCGTCTCAATTACGCAGGGCCAAACCCCGCTGCGCGGTCCTTGCGATCAGGTCGAGCGGGTACCATTGGGCTTGTTGTGAACGACGAATTGTCCTTCGCCGTTGCAGACCCAGCAATGTCGCAGATGCTGCAAGGGATTGGTCAGGTCGATGCCCTTGCCTCTATAGCCTTGACTATTCTGCCAGTTCCAATTGGCGGTGCATCCGCTGAAGCTGAGGGGGCGCGGTTGGTCCGTCAGGCTCACGTGGACGGGTTCCTCTTTGAGGCCTTTCCCGAAAGCCATCCGGCGATCTTGGCCGCCGATGCCCGCCAGCTTCCGGGGGTCTTTCTGGGCGGCCAGGCTATGCCGCTTTACCCATCAGTGACCATCGATGAACGGGCGGCTGGCTACCTGGCAGCCAAGCACATTCTCGACCTCGGCCACCGCAACGTGATGATCCTTTTAGATCGTCTGGGACGCGACGGTGCATGGGGGCCGGTTTCTGCTGAGAGGCGGCATTCGGCGCAACGCTCAGCTACCTCGCTTCGTCTTGACGGGTATGAGGACGCGTTCAGGGCCGCTGACCTGCCTTTCGAAAACGTCTTCATCCTTGAGGCCGGGGGATTTTCAGCCGCCGACGCATATGCAGGTGCGAAGGCATTGTTGGAAAACTTCGGAGAGTCCACGGCTGTTATTGCTGTTTCGGACACGATGGCGATGGCGGTTGTGGATCGGGCTCATCGGATGGGCCTTTCGGTGCCCGAGGATTTGTCGGTAATAGGCTTTGACGATATTGCGATGGCTGATCCGCTGGGCTTGACTACTATACACCAACCCACTGCTCTGAAGGGTCAAATCGCGGCACAGCGTCTTGTTGATGCTATTGCCGGAAAAGATGTGACCTCGGAAGAGCTGCCCGTCGAATTGATTGTTCGAGCAACCACAGCGCCACCCGGCACAAGTCTTTAACTCGACCACTTATTGACGGCACAAGCTCCATTCAGGATGGATTTGCGCGCTTGACTCAGTGGTACTTGCTAACTTATACGATTAACTTATACGTATAAATAACCTGTAGTGACCCGCCCCGTGAGATCAAACGGATTCAAGCTAAAGGGACCAACATGCACACGATGAGCTTTGATCCTAAGAACATCAGCGCCAGTGTGGACGGCCACAAGGCATCGATCTTCGACGTCTTCCCTGAGTTCGACGCGGCGGATCGCTTAGGTGTTGTGGTTAACTCGTCGATCGGAATCTTGGGTGCTTCGATGCTGATTCACGCTTTCGGCACCTGTTACTATGAATTGCGCCGCAAAAGGGATGGTCTTGTGGCGCAGTATCCCGAGGTCTATGTGGTACACGTTGGGGGGCGCTTTGGTGATCTTCGGATGATCGACGTTCTTCCCGAGCGTAAGGAGATCTTTGTTGATACCGGGTCCGAGGCTCTGGCAGCCCTGAACCACGCGGCCATCACGCGGGTTGCTGTTCCCGGCCCGGCCCGAGATCTTTCAATCCAACGCCCTTGGGATCGCTTCCATCCGTGGGAAGCGGGCCCGGCCCAGGACCGCGTGCGTTCATCCTACCTTTATGCTGCCGATGGTCATGTCGCCGAAGGTGCCACCATCTCGGTGACCGGTCACGGCCCTCAGATTTTCGACAACTTCCGCTGCATCTTCGATCTGGAGCACACGGTCGCTAAGCATGCACAAGTCGAGGAGAATCCCGAGGAATGGACATCAACGCTTCTGGCACGGTCTTCAGAAATTGACGCGCCAGCGGCAGAGGCTGCCCGCTCAAGATGGTCAGCAGCCCGCGAGGTTGGAGAGCTACGCGAAACTTACGCATTTTTGCCGCGAGCAACGGATTTTCTTCACTTTCTATGAGCTCATCGAGCTGATCGACCCAACGAGAAAACACAAATACGGACCACCACCGCCGTGAAGCAAGGAGAACTATCATGAACAAAATGACCAGAGACATGCACTTGATCGAAACCGCACGTGACCTGCGCCCAATGCTGCGATCCAATGCGGCTGAATCCGCCGAGCAGCGCCGACTTGCTAAACCCAGTGCCGACGCACTTAGGAACGCGGGTTTCTTCCAAATGATGACCCCGCGTCGTGCTGGCGGAAGTCAGGCAAGCATCAGAGAATATTGCGAAGTTTGCGAAGAGCTTTCACGAGGTGACAGTGCGGCAGGCTGGACCGTTATGATCGCAGGCGGCAACGCTTTTCTGATGGGGCTTTTGCCTGACCGCCTTCGCGACGAGGTTTACAAGGAAGATCCACTTGCGACGATTGTTGGGCAATGGGCCCCGACTGCCAAATCTGAGAAGGTTGATGGTGGCTTTGTTCTCACGGGCAAGTGGCCTTGGGCCTCTGGTTGCTATGAGGCGCAGTGGAACTTTGTGGGCTCTCCGGTGTTTGATGAGACTGGCAAGATGATTGACGTTCGCGTCTCCTTAGTACCGACTACGGAACTGACTATCGAAGACACCTGGCATGTCGCAGGGATGGCTGGGACCGGCAGCAATACCTTCGTCGGTGAGAATGTCTATGTCCCCGAGCATCGCACGGTTCTGATGAGCGACGTGACCGGTGGCAAGAACTTCTCGGACCACGAGGATGAAGCCATCTACAATGCCCCGATCGTGACAGCTCTGCCGCTTGGCATCTGTGCTGCTGCCCTCGGCATGGCCGAGTCGATTTGGGATCTGACGCTCGAAGGGTTGGAGCGTGGCAAACCAATTGTCGGCTCGACTTACCGTGACTCACGTTTTTCGCCCAGCTACCAGCTTAATCTAGCGGATGCGCGGGGTGCCATCGACTCGGCGCGCTTGCATATTCTCCGGGCGGCTGATGACCTTGATGCGGCAGCCCAAGCGAGTGTGCGGCCTGACGACCTTGCACGTGCGCGCATCCGGCTGGACGAAGCGGTGGCTCTGAAACGCGTCCGTGAGGCTGTTGACCTTCTTCTGAACATTGGCGGCGCTTCGGTGTTCATGCTGTCGAACCCGGTCCAGCGCATTTGGCGCGATATCGAGACTTGTACACGACACGCCTACACCAATGGTGACCTTGGTCGCGAGATCTACGCCAAAGCACTTCTGGGGCAGCCTCAGGTCAGCGAGAGTTTTTAACCGGGATCAGTACTGCGCTGCAGTGCTTCAAGCGCTGAGGCGGATGAGAAAGGTATCGAGAAATGGCCTCAGAAAACTTAAACATGGACCAGCAGGATGTGGGCATACTTGAAAGCTTCAGGCAGGCAATGGGGCGCTTCGCTGGGGCTGTTAACGCCATCACGACCGAGGAAGAGGGTGAGCCAAGCGGCTTAATCGCGACGGCTGTTTGCAGCCTATCCTTCGAACCGCCCTCGGTTCTGGTTTGCGTTAACAAGAAAGGCCGCAGTCACGATGCCATCATTCGGCGAGGGGCCTTTGCGGTCAATCTGCTTTCGCCATCTCTGATGCATGTCGCCAGCCAGTTTCAGAAAGAGCGGGGTGCCGCTCGCTTCTCGAACGGAAAATGGAGCGCGGGGCCAACAGGATCTCCGATGCTGGTCGGCGCGCCAATGGCTTTGGATTGCCAACTGGCGATGGTTCACGACGGCTATTCCCACAGTATCCTTGTGGGCGAAGTTGTGCATGTGGAACTTTCCGGCGATGGTGACGATGCATCGCTTCTTTGGAAGGGACGGGGTTATCACCAGCCGATCGAGGTTGTGGATCTGGCCCACCGGCCCGCCGCGCACGAGTTGGTACTAGACGAAATGCTTTTCTAAGGCACCGGTCGGACTTAGCCCGATATGGGGCCAGAGTAATGACAGTTTTGCGGCGTGCGATTGAATTGAACATGTATGTTTAAACACGCAACCGGAAAAAAGTTAGGATGTACCGAGTTGGACGTAACCGCGTTCTAACTTTTAACAGGCCAAATTGATAACTTTCTCCGAGAGATTTCTGAAAACATGTATCAGGCCATGATCGAGAGGTTCTAGCAGACCGGTGCCAGGTGTTTGACACGTTCACTTAAAACAACCATGGGCTGTCAAAGCTGCCATGGCGATGGGTGAGTGCATCAATTGTGGCATTCCGGCGACGGGCGCAAAGCCAGGAGCACAGAATAGTTTTGCTCCGGCACCCGAAGTTACTTCAGATCGCATGCGCAAGACAGTAGTGGTTTTCTCCCGGCTCGCAGCGACGCCAAAATTTGTTACAGACCGTTCGGAAGTACCAACATAATGCGCAGGGACGCGGACAACGTGAGCTCATCAATAAAAAAGTAGCAGATGGGTGCTTCACCGAAAAAGAGCTAAGCTTGATTTGCGGCGACCAAATAAGCCGCCGCTTTTTTCTGGGCACCGGGTCA
>JACOMT010000001.1:0-32575 GCA_014623385.1 Paracoccaceae bacterium | reverse complement strand
ATGGCAAACGTCAGGATTTCAAACCAGGCTTCCCTGTCCAGTTTCACTTTGGTTGCGTCGGACAGAGCGCCGATACGTTCAAGATTGTTGGTACCCAGCACGGGCAGAATACCCGCCGGATGGGCCAGAAGCCATGCTATGGCAACAGCGCTGGCATCGACAGAGTGGTTGGCACTGATACGTTCAAGAACCGCGCGCAGCTTGGTGCCTTCATCTTGGAACAGACGCCCGCCCCCAAAGGAGACCAGGCCATCGCACGAACCCCAAATTGCTGCATCCAGGGCAAGCTGCCATCTAGAAAGGGTTCCGGATGCAGCGCGCTGATCTCTACCTGGTTAACGGCGAGCTTGGTCTGCATCGCTGATTGCAACAGGCTCCAATCTGCGAAGGTGAAGTTTAAAACCCCAACAGCGCGGACCTTGCCTGCTGTTACAAGCGCGTCCAGAGCAGCACCGGTTTCTGCTGCCACCATAAACGGATCAGGGCGGTGAATCAACAACAGATCGATGTAATCGATGCCCATGTTTTTTAAGGATCGGTCAACTGACGACGTTATGTGCGCGGCGGAAGTGTCATAGTGTTTCACACGCCTGTCGGGAAACTTGTCGCTCTTGAGGAGAATGCCGCATTTCGTGACAATCTCAAGTTTTTCCCGAAACGACGGGCTGCGTCACCAAGGACGGCTTCGGCTTCATAATCCCCATAAATATCAGCCTGATCGACAGTGGTTATTCCTTGGTCAATGCAGGCCTCAATCTTGGCTCGTACATGTGTAGGTGAACGATCACTGTCATCTGCTACACGCCACATGCCGTATACCAAACGAGGTAGTGTCAGGCCGGGTGTGATTTCCTTGCGTTCCATTTCAATGTTCCTTACTTGGTAACAGCGTCAGCGCCATATCAAAGAGCATCTTAGCGGTCATATTCTTTTGGAACTGGCACCCAAATTCTCAGATCATCTGACCAATCAAAGCGCTAGGCTTTGAAGAGAGTGTTGCCTATGCGCGAGATTTTTCTCGTGCTGCAGTTCGTTCTGAACTACTGAATTCTGTCTGAGTAAACAGTTGATCCAGCGCAAACTCCATATGGGCAACGGCTTCAGCAGGTGGCATAGACGTTGGCTGCAAAGCGTTGCGCATCCACAAACCGTCAATCATCGTCGTCAAGTTAAATACGATTTTCTCGGCTAAGTTCGAATCAATCGAACCTCGCAGCGCGCTAAAAAATTGCTGCGCATACGCGAATGAATGACAGTCTGGATGCGTTGGTACTGTTGGTTTTGCGCGACCTGAGTGCACAGGCTCACCCATGCGTGGCAGACTTCAGGCTTGAAAATAGTCGGAGCAAAATTTCCATAGATCACGGCATACAATCGTTCGGCGGGCGTTTCGCAATGGGCGTAAAGCGCCGTTACACATCGTCTTGTCTCTGTATTTGATCCGCGAAGAGCCGCCTCGAATAATGCATCTTTATCAGCGAAGTAATGCTGGATAATTCCTTTTAAAAGACCGGCTTCTTCGGCAACTTTGTTGAATGTCGTGCCAGAGATTCCGTTGACAGAAAGTGATCTTGAATATCAAAATACCTTCCAATGTAAGGTTTTTATGCAACCGAGTAAAAAACTCTTAATCACCGACTGGGAGGTCATACAATGAAAGCCACACATGTTCTTAAAACAGGTCTTCTAGCGTCATCTGCAATCCTGATGAGTGCAGCCGTGACTTCGGCAGAGCCAATCAAAATTGCGATCAATGAATAGACGGGGCAGCACATCTCGGCGCATTTTGCAGGCACCCTTTTCCAAGAGTTGGGTCATGATGTCGAATTTGTGACGGCTGGCGCTGTTCCGCAAATTGCCGCTTTGGCCGAAGGTAGCCTGCACTACCAACCTGAGGTGTAGACCAATAATGTGGGAGACATCTATCCCAAAGCTGTCGGAAACGGGGACATTATTGTAGTTGGCAGTCTGGACCTGCAACCGCAGGAAGGCTGGATTTATCCGCCTTACATGGCCGAGAAATGTCCAGGCCTTCCGGCCTATGAGGCCCTTTATGACTGCGCTCAGGCATTCGCGGCCGCGCAGCCCATCCTTATGATGATGTGGCAGCCGCATTGGGTCTTTGCCGAGACCGAAGTCGACTGGGTCGAGTGGGACGCACCGCACGGTGAATGCAACGAAGTAGAACAGGCCCGCGGTGAGGCTTGTGGGTTCCAGTAGGCCAGCGTCGAGAAGATTGTTTCGAACAACTTCCCCGAAGCGTTCCCGGACGCAATGAAGCTGGTCGAGCAAATGCAACTGACAAATGACGCCCAAAACGCGCTGATTTTGGAGGTCGATCAAAACGGCCGGGACGTTGAAGAAGTTGTGTCCGAGTGGATGGCGGCCAACAAAAGCACCTGGAGACCGTGGGTAGACGCCGCGAAAAACTAATTTTCCCCGACTTGGCGGAGCGTTTCACGACGCTTCGCCTTTTTTTGAAAGCCATCCGCCATAACTTCTCCTCTTTCGAACCCCGCACCGAAACTTTCTTGTCAGCATGTCTGGAAACTGTACGGAAAGGGTGCAGATCAGCACCTCAAATCCACGGATGTCTCGGCACTCGACGCGGCTCAGGCAAAATCCCTGGCCCAGAACATCCGAGATCAAGGCGGGATCGTCGCGTCGACAGATGGCAGCTTTGACGTGATGCCTGGTGAAATCTTTGTGATCATGGGATTGTCTGGCTCCGGCAAATCCACGATTGTCCGTTGTCTGTCGCGACTGGTGGAACCGACTGCAGGGCAAATCCTGTTGGATGGCGAGGATTTGTTGAAGGCGACCTCGAAAGAGTTGATCGACATTCGCCGTCACAAGATGGGCATGGTTTTTCAGAGTTTCGGCCTAATGCCGCATCTTAATGTTTTTGAGAACGTGGCATTCCCTTTGAAATTGCAGGGCATGGATGCCAAGGAACGCCTGTCGTGCGCGGAACGCGTGATTTCTCTGGTCGGGCTGGAAGGGCGGGAAAGCAGTTTACCAAGCCAGCTGTCAGGATGGCAACAACAGCGCGTTGGTATCGCCCGGTCACTGGCGGTCGAACCCGAAGTCTGGTTTCTGGATGAACCTTTCAGCGCGCTTGACCCATTGATCCGCCTCCAGATGCAGGACGAGTTCCTGCACCTGCAACAGGACCTTCACAAATCCATCGTGTTTATCACCCACGACTTCCTCGAAGCGCTGCGGATCGCCGATCAGATGGCCATAATGAAGGAAGGTGCCGTGGTGCAGATCGGCCGCCCTGTTGATCTGATCCTGAACTCGGTGAACGACTACGTCCGGGAGTTTACAAATGATGTCCCGTGGGAGCTGATCCTGACAGCGGGGGATGTCGCTACACACGCTGCACCTCCGTCTGGGATCAAGGAGGTTCCGGCGTCAACCAATGTGGCCGACCTTCTGCCCTATCTGGCCTCGCATGACCATGGCGTCGCGGTGCGGGGTGACGACAATACGCTGACCCATATGACAAGCCAAAGCGTCATCGCAGCGCTTGCCCCAGTGGGGTATCCGATTCCTCTGCCGTGAAGGACTGAGGCTATGGATACATCACACAACAGGTCGCTTATCGTTTGGGCGTCAGTGACGGTTCTTGTTGCTGTGCTCGTGCTATTTGCCAGTTACTTGGGGCCTTTGGTGACCTTTCCCGATGCAATGGTCATTCCAGTCACGGACCCGATGAACATTGCAATGCGCTGGTTTGTCGATACGTTCGGTTGGTTTTTCAAAGCCATCGCCTGGCTGTTTGACTGGAACATCCTGTTTGCCAAGTCGCTGCTGCATTCCCTGCCTTGGGCCGCATGGTTTGTGGTGGGGCGATCTACGCCGCATTGCGCGCAGGCGGGACCGGGTTGGCCTTCTTCACCGGACTCAGCTTGCTCTACATGGTGACATTCGGGTTCTGGACGCAGTCCATGAACTCGTTCGCGCTGGTGGTGGTGTCCATTCCTCTGGCTGTTGCGCTGGGTTTTGCCGTTGGCACTTGGGGGTTCAAATCCGACCGAGCCTATCGGGTGATCATGCCGGTCCTTGACCTTATGCAAACGGTTCCGGCCTTTGCCTATTTGCTGCCGATCCTTTTGCTGTTCCGGGTTCGGAACCACTGTTGGTCTGGTCGCCTCGGTCCTGTTTGCCTTTCCACCCATGGTCCGCAATACGATCATCGGCCTGCGGGGCGTTCCGGAGGAGGTTATCGAATCCGGCCTGATGAGCGGTGCTCCCCCATCGCAGCTTTTTTGAAGCGTGCGAGTTTCCACCGCGCAACGTCAGATCCTGCTGGGTGTGAACCAGACCACGATGGCGTCTCTGTCAATGGTGATCATCGCCTCGATCATCGGAGGTACAAACGACATCGGGTGGGAGGTGCTACCCACCATCCGCAAAGGCTCAGTTCGGTGAAAGCCTGTTGACAGGTATCTTGATTGCCCTGATGGCGATGATCCTGGACCGGATCACCTGGGGCTTTGCCGTGCGTTCGAACGAAACAAGCGTGCCGTCCAGAAATGGCTGGAAGATTTGCGCTGCGTCCTTTGTTGCCGCCCTTATTCTGGCCTACCTCATCCCAGTGCTGCGAGAATGGCCTGAAGGGTGGGTCATCAATCCAGCACCCGCCACGAACGCAAGTCTGGAGTGGCTTTTTGTCGAGTTCAGAACGACGCTGGAAGCTATCAAAACCACGGCGCTGTTCTACATTATGCTACCGATCAAAATCGGCCTATCGCAGGCGGTCAGCCCCTTTACCCGGGGATTTGCCATGACCCCTGCGATCACGATTGGCTACGCGGTCATGGCGCTTGCCATCGCTGGCTATCTTGTTGTGATGCGCGGCAAACAGCAGAAAGCGCCGGGGGTCATTCTGTTCTGCCTGGTGCTGTATGTCGGTCTGACCGGCCTGACCTGGCTGGCCCTCTGCGCCATCATCGTGGCTCTGGCCTGGCAAGCGGGCGGACGTGGGCTGGTGCTGTGGATCAGTTCGGGTCTTGCCTTCCTGCTGTTGACGGGGATTTGGGAGCCATCGGTTGTGTCACTCTACCTCTGCGGTATTGGCGTTCTTGTGGCCTTCTCGCTGGGCAGCGCCATCGGCGTTTGGGCTTCGGAGAACAACACGGTATCGCGCATCGTGCGTCCAGTGATCGACACGCTGCAAACCATGCCGCTTTTTGTGATCCTCATTCCCTTTGTGATGGTCTTCAAAATCGGAGAGTTTACTGCTCTGTTGGCCATCGTTGTCTATGCGATTGTGTCAGCGATCCGGTACACCGAACACGGGCTGAGGAACCTGTCCAAAGATGTGATCGAGGCCGCAACCGCCATCGGCACAACCCGCCGTCAATTGCTCTGGCAGGTCAAACTGCCGCTCGCCGTGCCATCGATTATGTTGGGCCTGAACCAGACGATTATGTTCGGGATCTCGATGTTGGTCATCACCGCCCTGGTGGGAACGGATGATCTGGGTCAGCAGATCTATATCGGTCTGGGCGATGGTGATTTTGGCGTCGGCATGACCGCCGACCGGATCACCCAAGGGTTCAGTCGGCAGGTTCAAGCGCGTCTCGGCACTTGGTGCTGAAGTGACGGAGGTTGAGGTTCCGTGGTCCGACGAATGCGATCAGGCCGCGACCCACTGGTACAATACCATGCACTACCTTCGACAGGCATCTTGGGCGGCGAAAGATCATGCGGACAAATTGAACGACTATACTCTGACGGCAGCTAAGTGTGTTGAACAGACAAATTTGGACGACGTGTCACGCTCGTGGGAAGTCCAACATCAAATGTACCAGTTTTTCGGCGCGTTGATGGAGGAATACGACCTCTTCGTCTGCCCGACAACAACGGTGCCGACAGTGCGGGCCGATCATGATCCCACATCTCGGGATTTCAAGATCGACGGTGTTGTCGTGGATCCGGAATATGGCTGGGTCCTGACCCATCATTTTAACATGCTGCACTTCTGCCCAGTCATGGCCGTGCCCAGCGGTGTTGCCTCCACCGGGGTAACTACCGGTATCCAGATCGTCGGGCGGACATTTGACGACCCCACTGTGTTCAAAGCTTCGCTGGCCTATGAAGCCCAGTGTGGCGGCTGGCTGTGCAGCCCGTCCACACGCCCGACCTTACATCGGTCTGCAGGGTGACTTGTGGCATGGGCACAGGGAAACGGTGAAAGTTTTGGCTAAGGACGGTGTGCAAGCAGAGCTGCCGAGGCATGATGGTCAGGCATCGTCGGAACTGATGCACGCCAATGACAATAATGAAATGGAATGCGCGGAAACTGGAGTGCTATGCCAGTTGAAGTCGATGCAGCCCTATGTCTTTCGGACACGGTGCATACTTGATGCACGACAAATCCACGGCGAAAACTGCGGTTGTCGACGCTCCGTCACCTAGAATATGGAAGGGTTGCGCGAGGCACATAGACTATCCTTTCACAAGCTGCGTCAGTAAGGTTCTCAAATTTTCTCCGACTTCAAAGCTGTTTTCCTGATGCTGCTTTCGGCAAAAAAGCTCTGGGCTCCACCAGCCGACAAACCCGGTCGATTTCACCGCGTCCACCCACTGCGCAAGGTCAAGAACGCCTGATCCTGTAGGAACATCCCGCAGCACTGCCTCGTCTGGAATGTCGGCCTCAAAAGCCAGAGAATCGCATACATGGACACCGTAGATAAGGTTTGGATCCAATCTGGAAACTGTATCTGGCGTATCCCCGGACACGTAGCAGTGCCAAAAATCGACGACCAGCCTTACGTTATCTTTGCCAGTGCGGTCGATCAGTTCGAGCTGATCGGCAAAGGTGTTCAATGGCAGCCAGCCCAGGGCCTCAAGATACAGAACCAGATTGTGCTGCGCGGCCATGTCGGCTAAAACGGTCAAATTGCGCGCGGTGATGGCTAATTGTTCTTCCCGCGGATAGGTCAGCACGCCGGAATACGAGCTCAGATCTATTCCGGTGATTTGGGCGCGCACGGTTTGGACCGAGACCGGACCGGTGATGATCTGAACGCCCTTTGCACCGGCCAAGACTGGCTAGGTGGAATAGATCCTCTGCATCCGACAACAAGGAACTTTCATCAGATCCAGGACGTTCGATATCCATCAGGAATCCGATGCCAGGTATTTCGATGTCTTGGAGACGGTTTTCAGTTCAGATTCAGAGTGCCCAGAGGCCAGAAAGTCCTGCATCTTGACGGCCGATAGCTCGATACCGTCAAAACCCAGTTTTTGCGCTATCTCCAAGTCCATCGCCGTCGGGCAATGCCGCGAGACAAGCGAGTGATAGACTATTTTTTGTTGGGTTTCGCTCATAACTTGCTCTCGATTTGCTGACTTCTGTCAGATTGGCCGCTGCATCGCGTGACAGCAATTTCGCAAGTCTTGGGGACTTGTCGCAAGTTGACGCGCAAGTCGCACATATTTGCGGCTTCTTTCTCTGGGGTGCGAAGTGGTGTGGGCTGCCTAACCTAAGCACGATCAACATCAAAAACGGTAGCGGCACAATAGGGAATTTTGCGGTGAAAGAGGTCGATTATGTCATCGTAGGTGGGGGATCTACAGGATGTGTTCTGGCCTCTAGACTATCCGAAGCCTCCGACTGTCAGGTACTGCTTCTTGAGTAAGGCCCTAAGGACTACAACCCGTATATCCATATCCTGGGTACCTATTACAAAACGGCCCAAGGATCGTTGCTGAAACGTTACGAATGGGTCCCCACAGACGAGCAGCAAACGGACTCTCCGACAATGGTTCAGGCCCGGGTGTTGGGCGGGGGAAGTTCCGTCAACGCGATGATCTACATTAGGGGTAATCCCAATGACTATGATACTTGGGCGCAAATGGGTTTCGATGGATGGGGCTATGAAGATGTGTTGCCCTTTTTCGAAAAGCCGAGGACAACAACCGGTTCCTGAACAAAGAGCATGGGGTTGGCGGGCCACTGGGTGTCTCTGATATTGATCATATCCACCCGCTGACCCGATCCTGGCTACAGGCCTGTCAGGATTATGGAATGCCTCTCAACCCAGATTTCAATTCGGGCGACCCGGCGGGATGTGGGCTGTATCAAATAACCGCTAAGAACAAGCGCCGCAGTTCCGCTGCCACGGCTTATCTGGCACCTGCAAGAAAGCGCCGGAATCTTTCAATCAAAACGAAGTCGCGTGTCACACGCGTATTGATCGAGGATGGGTGTGCTGTTGGGGTCGAATATGTCTGCCGCGGCAAAAAGCGCAGAGCTTATGCTAGAAAAGAAGTCATCCTTTCTGCTGGAGCGATAAGCTCACCCAAGCTGCTGATGTTGTCCGGGGTTGGACCAGCGGATGACCTTAAGCAACATGGGATCGGAGTGAAGCAGGATCTGCCAGGCGTGGGTCAAAACCTGCAGGATCACATCGAAATTTCATTGGTCTATGAACTGAATGGCCCGCACAGCTACGACAAATACAAGCGCCTCTTCTGGAAGGCAGCTGCGGGTCTGAACTATCTCTTGTTCAAGGGAGGTCTATCATCGTCCAACTTGATCGAAGGTGGGTGTTTTGGTGGGCCGACGAATCCCAGAAATGGCCGGATATTCAGTATTTTCTGGTCGTAGGAGCCGGTATTGAAGAAGGCGTGCAGGCTGTGCCCGGCGGCAATGGATGCACGGTCAATCTTGGCCAGATCCGGCCCCGATCACGCGGAGAGATCAAGCTGCGCAGCGGCGACCCGCTGGATGATCCGGCCGTGATGCCTAGATATTTCAGCGATCCATATGACCTGGAAGCGATCACCGACGGGACCCTGCATGCAATGCAGGTCATGGAGCAAAACCTGATCGCGCATTTTGTGCGCCAAAGACATGTTCCACAGCCGGGTATGACAGCGAGAGAGCAAATTCGCCAGTTCTGCCAGACAACTGCCCATGCAGCCCTTCATCCTGCCGGAACATGCAGGGCTGGCCGCGATTCACTGTCAGTTGTGGATCCGGAACTACGGGTACATGGGGTCCAAGGTCTCAGGGTTGCGGACGCTTCAATTATGCCAACACTTATTTCGGGAAACCCAAATTCGGTCTGCATAATGATTGGTGAGAAATTGGCAGACTAAATTAACAAACAAATTTGACTTGATAAAGATTGCGCTGTGGCTGCAAAAATTTAGCTACAACTGTTTTTCCAAAGAGAATAGGTGGAACGCAAAAGACTGAATAGCGGGAAACTGGAAAAACTGATGGAAATCTCATTTTTCTTGTTTGTTCTCTGGGCCATCCATTGACCACTCTTGGTTCTAAGTATTTGAGATTGGCCATAACTTTTGAATAAAATCAGATCAAGAAAAAGCAAGTTCTTTCGTCTGATACCTTTCGCTTTCTGGTTCCACAGCTTCAACAGCTGAATTCGGCTTGGAATAGTAGTTTTCAAACTCATAGTTTGGGTGAGCTACCGCTAGCGCCAGGATTGTGCACATGACGAAACCTCCGTTTTCAATCAGCGAGATAAACGAAAAATTCCCGACTATGTTATCAGAAATAAGCCGAAAATCACAAAGGAAAGTAACTGTAATTTATTCAATTGACCAAAGTTGCGTAGAATTACGCAGAACCACACTGGGAGAAATCGCGATGTTGACCTGGCCGTCCTCCATCGTAACGTCGGTGAGGGTGCAAAAAGCTTGTTGCACTAGACGTGGGCGATCTAGGGCAACACTTGTCAAACTTGGTGACCAAAGGCTAGATTCCTCCAGATCGTCAAAGCCTGCAATTGCCACTTCTTTGCCAATTTCAATACCTCTCGACCGAAGTTGAAGCATGGCTCCGTAAGCCAAGACGTCATTGTAGCAAAATACAGCGGACGGGGGTATTTGCATACCTAAGAGGTCGGCCATTGCGTCAAACCCCGCTCGGCGCGCTACCGTTGTTGTAACATCCAGGGTCTGATCAACCTCCAACCCATTTCTGCGGGAGGCTCCTACATTATCGAAACCAATATGGTGCATCCAAGTCTGTGATGTTCCTTAGAACCTGAATCACTCGAACGCCGGTTCTCTAACTAGGTTAAAATCAGCGGCTGCACTGCCTTCGGCTGCATAAACAAACATGTTGGCGACATTGTTTTCGACCATGCGCTTAAGAATTTTCGTCTGAGTCTCAAGGTTTTCGTCCGCGTCACCGTACAGCATGACTTTTCCATTCTCGGCGCAGATACGAGAGATATCAGCGACTACCTCTGCATTGAAGCGGTTGACCGAGCCCAACATGACCATCCCGACAAGTGTCTGGTTGGAGCCCCGCATATTGGCTGCGGATTGGGTGTAGATATACCCAACCCTTTCGCCGCGGCCCTAACAAGACGATTGGTCTTGGGGGGATTTGCGGGCTGTCGCGCAACACCAGCGATACTGTCGTAGTCAAAACCTTGGCGGCTTCTGCAACGTCAACAAGCAGAATGCGCTTCTTCAAATTATTCTCCGTCGTAGTTGTCGATCAATAACCTACCTCCAATCGACTTCAACCGGCAACGAAGCATCTAAAAATAGTTTGGAAACTGGGCATCGTTCTTCAACAAGATCAATCAGCTGTTGGTACCGGTCCTTTGTTTCGTCGCTTTGAATATTCACGATCATGCGTGCGGCGGTAAATCTGGGCACCGGGCTCATATCACCTTGCGCTGCGCGGAAGGCAACATCGGTTTCTGCTTCGACATTTAGATCAGAGTACTGGAACCCCATCGCTTCGGCCAGCTTGACGATGGTAACAAGCTGACACGCGGCCATGCCGCTGGTGACTTATTCCAAAGGAGTAGGGCCAGTATCAGTTCTGCCAGCGATGGATGGTTCATCTGCTGACATTGCTCCAAAGTCGCGGACCGAGACCTGCATGCGGCAGCCGGAAATGTGCTCGGCTTTGGCAGACCGAGCACGTTTGCGACGGGTTTCGTTAACTGTAACCGTCATGATTTCATCGCGGCATCACCGCGCCTTCTGAGGCAGGGGCCACATGTTCGGCGTAAAACTTCAGATACCCGCGCGTCACCGTTGGGGCAGGGGGGGTATAGGCCGCCTTGCGGCGCTCCAGTTCCTCGGCTGAGACGTCAAGGTCCAATACACGTGCCTTCAGGTCAATTCGAATGGGATCGCCGTCGGCGACATAGGCAATCGGGCCTCCGCGCGCGGCTTCGGGCGTGACATAACCAATCGCGGGGCCATGGGTCGCCCCAGAAAAGCGGCCATCTGTCACCAAAGCACAGGTTTCGCCCAAACCGGCCCCCATCAAAGCCGAGGTTGCACCCAGCATCTCTCTCATACCGGGACCGCCCTTGGTTCCTTCGTTACGGATCAACACACAAGTCCCATCGGTAATTTCGTTGGCACGGATCGCGTCGATGGCGCTTTCTTCGTCTTCGAACACCCGCGCGGTCAGGGTCACATCCCACATGGCCGGGGCAACACCCGACACCTTGACCACCGCGCCACCGGGGGCAAGCGAGCCTTCAAGGATATAGATTGAACCTTCGGAATCGACCGGGGCGCTAACAGGTGCGATGACGCCCGACATATCCGTTTTTGCCGCCTCTGAGATCTCGCCTACGGTTTTCCCGGACACGGTGATCTGATCGGGATTGACGAGATCGCCCAGCGCTTTCATCAGCGTGGGAACGCCGCCGCTGGTGCCCAGATCGGTCACACCCCACGGGCCAGACGGTGCCAATTTCACGAGCGTTGGTGTCTGCCGGGACAGCTCATCCCAGGTCTCGAAACTGATGTCATGCCCGGCTTCTTTGGCCATGGCGATGAAATGCAGCACCATGTTGGTCGATCCACCCACCGACAGGCCCGCCCGCATCGCGTTGATCATGGCGTCGTGTGTCAGGATTTTCGACGGCCGAACGTCCTCTTTAAGAAGGTCCATTATGCGCATGCCGGCATATTTGGCGGAGCGCAGCTGATAGTTGGATCCCGCTTCCATGGTTCCGCTGCCCGGCAGGGAAAGTCCCATCGCTTCGACATAGATGCCCGACGTATTGCCCGACGTTGCGGTGTCGCAGGCACCTGAGAAAGGGAAGTGATTGTCTTCCAGCCCTTTGAGGTCCTCGGCACTCATCTCTCCGCGCAGGTGTTCGCCGACAGCATCATATACGGTTTCGAGGAAGACTTTTTGCCCCTTATAGGTTCCCGCGCGGGTGGGCCCGCCATAGACAACGATGGACGGCAGATCGAGGCGCGAGGCCGCCATGACCATCCCTGGCATCACTTTGTCACCCGACCCGATAAGCACCATGGCGTCCAGACGGTGGCCTTGCACCATCAACTCGATCATATCGGTCACAACATCCCGGCTGGGAAGCACATAGCGCATACCTTCCGAGGCAAAGGTTTCCGAATCCGTGACGTGGAACGTGTTGAACTCACAGGGTGTTCCGCCTGCCATGCGAATACCGGCCTTTACCGCTTCGCCAACATGCCGCAGGTGGAAGTTCTCGGGCGAGAAATCCTGATAGGTGTTCACCACTGCAATCATCGGGCGTTCGAACTCTTCGTCGATCAGGCCCGCGCCCTTGGCCCAGGCCCGTTGCAACGATCTTTCGGGGCCGGTGAACTGCTTTTTGCTCCGCATTCGGGAAGCTCCTTGCTTGTTTCCGTGGGTGACCGAACTGTCAGCCCATCAGGAGGTTGGGGAGAAAGGTTGAAATTCCGGGGACATAGGTGATCAACAACAGGACAGCGATGTTTACCGCGACGAAGGGCAGGACGCCCAACGAAACCTCGGCCACGGATTTTTGCAGCGTTGACGCGGCAACGAAGTTGTCCAATCCGAACGGAGGCGTAATCATGCCTGTACAAATGTTGAGCGATACGACGATCCCGAAGTGAACCGGGTCGATGCCCAGAGACTGCGCAACCGGGAACATCGTCGGCACAAGGATCAGTAGGGCCGACCCCGGGTCGATGAACATGCCTGTAATCAGAAACAGAATGTTAATGATGATGAGGAATGTGATCGGGCCTGCATCGATATATTGCATGAACCCGATGACAGCGGCGGGAACTTGCGCGATGGTGATGAAATAGGCCAAAGTGCTACCAACGGCGAGCAGAATGAAGATCACAGCTGACGAAACCGCAGCGTTTTCCGCGAAAGTCATAAGCTTTTTCAAGGTCAGGTTTCGCAGCACCAGACCTTCTACAAGAATTGCGTAGATCACACTGACGGCGGCGGCTTCGGTCGGGGTGAAGAACCCAGAGTATATACCGCCCAATATGATCACGGGCATGCCCAAGGCCCAAAGCACCTTTAGGTCGCGGGGTTTGGAGGCAGAGTCGCCGCGGGCTTCCGGAGTGAGATGTCGAGCTTTTGTCGCAACCAGGAATGAGAAGGCGATAGCCAGAACCACGCCAACAACCAGACCGGCTGCAAACAGGCGCGCGATGGAGGTTCCGGTTAGCCAACCATAGATGATCAGCACCAGGCTAGGCGGGATTAGCAGGGCGATTTCCGCCGAGGATGCGATCAAACCCAGCGAGAACCTGTCGCTGAAACCTTGCGTTTTCAAGCGTGGATATGTCAGGCCCCCAAGGGCCGCCACGGTGGCCGGGGCCGAACCGGACACCGCGCCGAATCCGGCTGCTGCGCCGATCGTTGAGTAGCCCATGCCACCCGCTCGTCTTCTGAACAGCGCGGCCATCATGGCCGTGAGTTGACGTGCGATTTCACCACGGCCCATCAGTTCGGCTGCGAAGATAAAAAATGGAATAGCAAGCAGCACGGAATGGTTCATGCCCGCGACCGTCTTTTGCACCAGAACAAGGTCTGGCACGGTCGGATAGAAAAGGAACTTCACCAACATCGCCGGAACCATCAGCACCAGAAACATCGGAAACCCGAAGACCAGCAGGACAATTGCGACTGTGATGACCAATGCAAGTGTCATTCTGCCCCCCGATCAAGCGTGCGCGCAAAGGGCGCGTCACCCGCCCAAAGCCTGAGGAGGAACCCCAAGCACAACAGCGCCATTCCCACTAATGCAGGCAGGTAAAGCACAGCCATCGAAACACCCATGACTGGGCTGATCTGGCCGCTATTGAGCACGAAGTTAGTCAGATTCCAGCTCTGCCACGCCAGATACCCGCAAACCACTGCTCCGGTCGCATTGATCGCGATTTTGACAAGGGTCAGCAGAGCTGGTGGGAGGTTGTCTTTTAACATGTCAACCGAAACATGCCGCCCTTCCAGCAGCGCAACGCTGGCCGCCAGAAAACTACACCAGATCATCATGAAGGATACGGTCTCTTCGACCCAGGCAAATTCAGATGACACATCAGGTGCCACAACCCGTATGAGCACATTGGCCCCATAAATCACCGTCATCGCTATGAGCAGCAATCCGGCGATTGCTCGCTGTGCAGAATGAAGCGCGTGAAAGAAGGACATTGAAGTATTCCGCTTGCGCCGGACCATTGCTTGGCGACCCGGCGCAGCGATCTTTTACTGCAATTTCGCCAATTCACCTTCGTACACCGTGATCAGGGACTGCCCCACGTCACCGGCGCGTTCGATATACGCGGCTTTGGCTGGCTCATAGGCGCGGTTGCGGATTTCGGCGCGCTCTTCATCGCCCGCGATCACAACATTCATCCCCAACTCGCGCAGCGTATCTAGCGAGGCTGCCTCGTCCGCGGTTTTGCGCTGATCCATGACCGGGCTGTGCTCTTGGACGATGCGTGTGATTGTTTCCTGATGCTCGGCGGGCAAGCTCGACCACCAGCCAGGGTTGAAGATCACAACGTCCTCAATTGCACCGTGATCGGTGACGTACAGGTTGTTCTGAACCTCGTAGAAGCGCATGCGTTCAATGATATCTAGCGGGTTTTCCTGCCCGTCGACAACACCATTTTGCAGCGCAGTGTAGAGTTCCGCAAACGGCAGTGTGATGGCCGAAGCGCCCAATGCGTCGAACTGAGTCAACAGGATGTTGGAGTTCATCACGCGAAAGCGCTGATCATCAAAGCTGTCGGGATTGGTGATATCTTTGTTCGATGTGAACGCCTTGCGCCCATTTGCCCAGATATCCAAAGCGACAAACCCTTTGTCTGCAAAGGTATCCAGAACGGCGTCACCAAACGGCCCGGTGCGCAGCTTTTGGGCGAGCTCGCGGTCGTTGGGCATGACGTAGGGAATGTCAAAGATCGCAACGGCGGGGTTGAACCCGGTTAGGAAGGCCGCCGGAACCGATCCTCCTTCGATTGTTCCAAGTTGAATGCCCTCAATGGTTTCACGCGGATTGCCGAGCTGTGATGACGGGAAAATCTGCAATTCAACCGCACCATCCGTTGCCTCGGATACGGCTGTGGCGACATCCAGCAAAGTCAGATGTCGCGCGGTTGTCGGTGGGTCGAAATGCCCGATTTTCGCAACGTAGTCCTGAGCGGATACCACAGGTGCAGTCAACCCCATCACTCCAATGGCCGTCAGGGCCATGACAGATTTCTTTAGCATTTCAGTTCCTCCACTCTCGGTTTCGTATTTTGGTTTAATTCGGATGGTTTATGCGCCGCCAGCAACGGCAGACACCGTTCCGCGGCGATGCGAACCACGTCTTCCGGATCGCGTTTCCACCAATCCAGTTTGGAGAAGATCTCAAGTTCGAAGTCACCCTGGTAGCCGATCTGAGCCAAAGTGTTGAGGGTACCGGCGATATCGGCGATGCCATCCCCCACCATGCCGCGGTCACGAAAATTGCGTGTGTCTGAAAGCCAGTCGCACAGGTGGAAGGTCGAAATTCTGTCAGGGTTGGTGGATGACAAATGCGACAGAAAACCAGGATCCCACCAGCAGTGGTAGATATCTGGCACCAACGATGTCGCGGGACCTAACTGCAGCATCAACTCATGACACTGGGCATAGGTGTTCAGGCAGGACCGTGAGGCCGCATACATCGGGTGCAACGGCTCTAATCCGATGGAAACTCCGACATTTTTGCCATGATCACACAAGGCGGCCAGACCGTCACTGACACGATTGCGATCCAACGCGATATTGCTATTGGCTTTCGTTGCACCTCCGACAACCATGACCAGAACCGGCGCGCCCAGTTCTGCGGCCATGTCCAGCCGGAGCTTGTTTTCTTCGATGGCCTGCTCAAGGTTGCCTTCGGTCATCCAGCTGCTGGTGCATAACGATGCGGCAAAGCTACCTGCATCGGCAGCATGTTTTGCAACGGTTGCTGTCCCACCAGACTCGCGCGCATGATCGACCCAATACGCGATGCCGTGAATACCGTTTCGCGCGTAAAGATCTATGGCCGGACCACACGCAAGCGATGGCGTCGTAATCTGGTTTATCGCAAACCGCCATCCCGTCATGCTTGGGCTCTCCGGGCTTCGGTAGCGACGTGATCGACTTCAAAGCCTTCGTCGTGCAGGATCACGCCGTACTCGCTCGCGGCCGCATCTCGAGAGATTTTTTCTTCGGCAACGTCCCACGCCACTTTGGCGGGATCACGTGTCATAGGATCACCATATCCGCCTGCACCGGCCTGATGGTGCAGGATTGTCGCGCCCTCCTGCACTTCGCGTGTAAACTTCGGAGGCATAGACGTCAGTTCGTCATGGCCTTGGGAAAAATAGTTTTCGCTGGACGCGCCTGGCAGACCGCCGCGCAGGCCGTAGGGGCGATGGTCCACCCGATCAGCGCGGACTTGAAGAACTGCGCTATCAGCCAGCAAGGTGTATTTTCTGACCAGACCCAAGCCACCTCGGTGCTTCCCTGCACCGCCGGAGTCTGCTCTGAACCCATATTCATCAATCCGCAGCGGATAGCGCGCTTCCATCGTCTCAACCGGCAGGTTTGACATGTTTTGCGACGGGTTGGTGACACCATCGACACCATCCACATCGTACCCGCCGCCCCATGCGCCATTGATCATGTCGACCATGACAAAGGGCTCACGCGTTTGGCTGTCATACCCTCCGAACGCGACCACTGTGTTGCCGCCTTCGCCTGCAGCCCGCACCCGTTCCGGAGTGATTTTGGCAAGCGCGCCCATGACCGTGTCAACAACGCGATAGCCTGTAAGAGCGCGGGCTGCCACCGGGGCTGGGCTGAGCGGATTGAGAACACTTCCGTCCGGTGCGCTCACGTTTATGCAGCGATAGACACCGGCATTGTTTGGAACGTCTTGGTCAAGTACGCAGCGCACGGCGAGGTAAGATGCTGATTTAACAAACGAAAGCGTCGAGTTGATCGCACCTTTGACCTGTGGTGACGAACCTTCAAAGTCAATGCTTACAGCACCGTCCTTGACCGTGATGCTGCATACGATCAGGATGGCCTGATCAACCATTCCATCACCGTCGATATAATCAGTGAACTGATAGGTTCCGTTAGGCCAATCCGAAATAGTCTGCCGAGTCAGGCGCTCTCCGTAGTCGATCAGCGCATCGAAATACAGGTACAGCGTTTCTGGGCCATAGCGGTCGGCGAGTTTCTGGATTTCACGCTCTCCAACAAGACAGGTGGCCAATTGAGCCTCCAAGTCGCCAACAACCAGATCGGGAAGGCGTACATTGTGCCGGATAATGTCGAACAGGGTTTCATTGGGCTTTCCAGCCTCAAACAACCGCATTGGCGCGATCCGCAGACCTTCCTGAAAAATCTCGGTTGAATCCGCGGCGTTTGAGCCTGCAACGCGCCCACCCACATCTGTGTGGTGCGCAATGACAACCGAAAAAGCGAAAACCCTACTATCCTTGAAAATCGGCCGAAACATGAAAATGTCCGGCAAATGCATCCCGCCCTCATAGGGGTCGTTAAGAATGAAGACGTCGCCTTCTTTCATCGTTTCGATTTTGTGGCGAGCCAACAACGCCTCGATCCCGTCTGGTACGGCACCCAAATGCAAGGCAACGGTCTTTGCTTGCGTCAGGATGCGACCGTCGCGATCACAGAGCGTAACGGAGTAATCCAGGACGTCCCGAACAATAGAGGATCTAGCCGTCCGCATGACGGTATAGGCCATTTCATCAACGATCATATCCAGGCCACTCTTGATTATGGCAAAGGTAACGGGTTCGACTTTGCTCACGATGCAATCCTTTCGGAGCGGGCAGAATGATACTGCGCGGTCAAAGAGCCATCAGACCCTGTTTCAAGACGGAAGTCCGGTGCAATAACAATGGTGCTGTCGTCCGTCGCGACGATGGCCGGGCCCTCCAGAAAGTTTGGTTGACGACCGAGTTGGTAAACCGGGGCGTCTTGCCAGCCCAAATCCGGACCGAAGTAAACGGAACGAACGGATTGCGATCCAAGCTGCTTTGTCGGTTCTGGCGTGGAGGCTTCTGTGATCTGTGCGTCCTTCACGAAACAGGTCAGACGGAGATTGACGGCTTCGACCGCATCGGTCGAGGCATATCCGTAGACGTCGCGATAGGCCTCGAGGAATGAGGCGCGCAAAGAGTTCGGATCAAAAACGTCATCTGGGCCCGGAGCTGGGATCGCAAGGGTCCCGTCCTGTTCAACAAACCTAAGGTCCAGCTCAAACTCGAACCCAAGCTGATCAGACGCGGCACCTTCGGCAGTCATTTTTTGCACGGCCGCGCCAATCAGGCGGGATTGGTGCTGTTTGAACGCCTCACCCGTCACGTCTGACAGAACCCGACCGATGACGGCAGTGCTGTAGATTTCCTGACGGGATCCCAGCAATCCGGTCGCGGTGAACACACCCGGTGCCTGTGGGAACACGATCCGCTCAATCCCCATGGTACGGGCCAGATCACAGGCATGAACCGGACCTGATCCCCCGAATGCGAGCAGGTCAAAATCGCGGGGATCAACGCCGCGTTCTACGGTTACGGCCCGGATCGCACGTGCCATGTTGACGGTAACAATTTGTCGGATGCCAAAGGCTGCTTCGATCATATCAACCTTCAATGGGCCAGCGATGTGTTCGTCGATTGCCGCCTTCGACAGAGCGCTGTCCAGCGTCAACGTTGAACCCGCCAACCCGCCAGACAGGTAACCCAGCGCGACATTTGCGTCTGTTACCGTGGGCTTGGTTCCACCTTTGCCATAACAGGCTGGTCCAGGTTCTGCGCCGGCAGAACGTGGACCGACCTCAAGCAAGCCGCCGTCATCAATATGCGCGATTGACCCTGCGCCTGAGCCGACTTCGGCCACATCAATCGCCGGAACCCGCATCAAGTAACCGCCTGCTTTGATAAAGCGGCTTGGCGTAGAAATACCTGCGCGGAACTCGTATTCGTCGGTGCGGATCAATGACCCATTTTGTACCAACGAGGCCGACGCGGTTGTGCCGCCCATGTCAAAGGCGATCAGGTTCGAGCGGTTTTGCTGCGCGCCAAGCCGCTGCGCTCCGACAGCTCCAGCCGAACGGCCCGAGGAAATGAAGAAAACGGGCTGTTCGCGCGCGACACGGATCGATCCCACGCCGCCATTTGAGTTTGAAACATAGATTGGTGCGTCAACGCCAAGTTCACGAATGCCCTGTTCCAGCCGCAGCAGATACCCGCCCAGTTCTTTCTTTACGTAGGCGTTAACGCAGGCGGTCGAGGTCCGCTCATACTCACGCGCAACCGGTAGAATTTCGGTCGAGACAGAGACTTCCAGCCCAGCGAACCCGCTCCGCAGAATGGCTGCTGCGCGCTGCTCATGCTGCGGGTTGACGTAGGAGTTGATGAAGCAGATCGCGACAGCTTCAACCCCTTCCGAAATGAAGAACCGAGCCGCGTCCCGCAATTGTTCTTCGTCGAGATCTTGGATAACCGTACCGCTTGCGTCGATGCGTTCCGCGACCTCTAGACGGTGGCGTCGACGCACCAAGGGTTCGGGTTTAGCCCATGTCAGGTTGAACATATCTGGCGTCCTGAGGCGCCCGATTTCCAGAACGTCCCTAAAGCCCGAAGTGGTGATCAGGCCAGTTTGGCTGCCAACACGTTGTAGAAGAGTGTTCGAGCCTACGGTTGTTCCATGAAATACATTTGTCACGTCCTGAGGGCGCACACCCAACGCGGCCAGCGCGCGGGTGATACCCTCTAAAACCGCCAACTCTGGCACGCTTGGCGTACTCGGCACTTTGAGGGCAACCCGTTCTCCAGGTTTCTGAGCCACAACGTCAGTGAATGTTCCGCCTATGTCTATGCCTATCCGCACGAGATCATCCGTTTATTACTATAACGATAAAGTAAATTAAAAAAGCGAAGCGCGTCAATAATTTTTTCTGTTGAAAACCATGATGATAGCGTACATAAAAAGGGAGTTACGAAACTAAAAAAAACAGTATAAACGATTCTTTCGACTCTCAAGACGAGCGAGGATTACTGCGATGTCTCAAGTTATTGACCTGCAGGCCGCCATTGTGATTGGGGTATCCCTCGCATTCGGGGGATTGCTCAAAGGGGCAACCGGGGCAGGGACTCCAAATTGTTGCGGTCCCTGTCATCGCGGCATTCTTTGATGTCAGGCTGGCTGTAGCGGCTCTTGCTTTGCCGAACCTTTGTACCAATCTGCTTCAGGTCTGGACTTGTCGGTTCTTTCGAAAAGACCCGGCCTGGACAATCAAGTTTGTATTATCTGGTGCGTTTGGGGCGACCATCGGGACCTTCGCGCTGAAAATCGCCAGTGACAAAACCTTGATGACGGTCTTGACCGTAACCGTAGTCCTTTACATCGCCCTAAGGCTGACGCGCCCTGAGGCAGGCTTGGCAACCACTCGGGTGCGGTCATTGGTTGTCCCTTTGGGTATTTTGGGTGGCATCCTGCAAGGTGCTGCGGGCGTGTCTGCACCAGTTTCGGTCAGCTTTCTGAATGCATTGAACTTTCCACGCGAACAATTCGTCCTTCGCAGCCATGTCTTTCGTCCAACTACCGACCCTGTTCTCAATCGGGTTGCTGACACCTGACCTGCTTGCGATCAGCGCTCTGGCGTTGATCCCTTTGGTTCTGTTCATGCCAATCGGTGCCAAACTTGCCGAGCGTCTGACGCCAGAGGGCTTTGACAAGGCAATCTTGCTGTTGCTGGCACTGCTTGCGGCGCGGATAGCCTATTCGGCATTCACTATGTAGCGCCTAACGCTGCGTCCAAGCGAGCGAAGAACCATTTTTCAAAGCGGTATCGATAGCGCACTGCGTGCCCTTCGAAAACTCGAGGGTTACCGGAAACGACTCTTCACCTCTGACGGCCCGGCCAAAAGCCTCGACCTGAAGCACATACTGATTGACTGCCGGGTATTTCTGGACGGCAACGCTATGGCCATCCCGGTGCAATTCGACCGCAGCTTCCCTGTAGGTTCCAGGATTGAACGGGGCGGTCAGACGGATCAAGCCGCCTTCCCCGTGAAAGGTCATTTCCTGGAATAAAGACATTCGCGTTGTAGTGTAGGCCGCGTATTCGACGTCTCCGAACCGTGCAGACACATCAGAATACGCGTCCACCTTGTTTTCCCATCGGATTCTGGCCGAGATATCCTCGGGCTCGGCTCCGGTCACAAACCGGGCAGAGCCAAATGTGTAAACGCCTATGTCCCGCAGTGCTCCACCGCCGGTTTCCGAGCGATGGCGAATGTTGTTAACGTCCTCACGGCTATCAAACGCAAAAGCCCCGGAGATACGGGCCAAACGCCCAATCGCACCATCGGCAATCAATTGACGGGTATAGGCCCATTGCGGGTGATGCAGGATCATGAACGCTTCGGCTGCAACCAGACCCGACCGGTCGCACGCAGCAATCAGCTGATCGAACTCACGGCCTTCCAGGGTCATCGGTTTTTCACATAAGACATACTTGCCCGCCGCAAGCGCCTTAAGCGTCCAATTCACATGCATGTGGTTCGGTAGCGGGATGTAAACCGCGTCGATATCCGGATCGGACAGTAACGCCATGTATGCATCATCACCTGAATAGGTGCGAATATCGGGAACAAGAGCTTGAAATGCTGCTAAGTTTCGCAACCCGCGCGAAGCTACCGCGGCCAGCGTCGCGCCCTGGGCGGCATGAATTGCCGGGCCCATATGTTCTAACGCGAAGGAAGCTGCGCCGAGAATACCCCAGTTGAGTGCCTGATCTGTCATCACAGCGTACCTCTCGCCTTTTTTGCAGGTCGGGTGCGGGGAGGAAAAAGGGTGCGCCCGACCGTCTTCATTCAATCTCAGGTAATCGGGTGAAGTTCTACCGCCAGCCAGATGCTTTCGACGTCGGTGTAATAGCGATGCCACGGATAGGTCCACTCGTTCTTGCCGGTGACGATGCAAAACGGCTCATGTGTGAACCCGGGTGCCATTATGACATCCTCGTAAACGGTCGAAGCGTCGCGTTCACGAGACTTCTGCATGCGGCCGTAGCCGTGGATCTGAGTGTGTACTTCAAGAAACGGATGTTCGTTGTGAATAAAGCAATCCGTTTCGTTGGGCGACCACCAGCATTTCAGCTTGATCTCGAATTCCTGCGGGGCCTCAACGGTGGTCCGTTCGCGGGTAAAGACAAAAGGGTCCTCGGTGACCGTACCCACAGTGTCGATGGACGACATGTACAGCGGTGTTTGACGTGGAAAGCCATCGTATATGTCTCCAAACCATTCCCATCCTCGTAGCGAAACAGCACCCAGATTCTCAAGGTTTTTAATTTTCAGAACGGCGATTTTGTCGGCTTTGCGAATGATCTTCGAACGCAACATAACCGAACGCCAGGGCTGAACCGGAGTGTCTACTTCGCCTTCAACATAGATCGTTTCGGTCGACAAATTGACCACGATACCATCAGCTTCGTATCCCTCGACGTTTTCCACAAGGATCGCCGACATGTGACTATCTGCAAAACTAAGACTACGGACCGCGTTGATGCTTACGGACATAGACTTCTTCCTCCGTTTTGTTGCTTGTAAAGATCGAGGAATGCAAAGAACCAAACAATTTCGCATCGATGATATTAGTGACGCATTATGACGCGACTTTCGCGTCGCAGTGCGCGATCAAACTGACTTTTGCGAAATTGACCATTTTTGTTGTTCCGTTTTCCATAGCCTTCATCAAAAACCAATGGCCATTTGCGCCAGTTCGGCAAAAAACAAGGCGGAGGATCCCCTGATGAAAAAGAAGATGACAGGCGGCGAGATTGTCGCTCAGGCACTGACGAAATATGGAATTGAATACATCGCGGGGATTCCCGGCCACGGCAACTGGAGTCTGACTGACGCTTTTCTGCAGGACGACTGTAAGGTTGAGTTTATTCAGGTGATGCACGAACAAAGTGCGATCCATATGGCGGACGGCTATTACCGCGCCAGCGGTAAGCCTATGGCTGCAACCACATCGGTGGGCCCCGGCGCGACCAACACAATCATTGGTCTGGCAACGGCTTATGCGGATTCGACCTCGGTGTTTTACATCAATGGCTCGCCCTCGACCCACATGAAGGGCCACGGTGTCATGCAGGAAATCGAACGCCAGCAGGAAAACGCCTTCCCACGGATTATGGAGCATACAGTCAAACGGTCTTATTCAGTCATCCGCAACGAAGAGATCCCGTTCATCATGCACCGCATGTTCAGCACCATGACAACCGGTCGTCCTGGTCCGGTTCATATGGAACTGCCCATGGATCTTCAGTGCGAAACTGCCGAAGTCGAATTGCATGATCTGGAAAAACGCCTGCCCATCGGTGTTGCACACCCAGCCCCCGAGGCCATTAAGCGCGCCGTTGAACTGCTGCTGAGTGCCAAACGACCAGTGATCGTAGCAGGAGGTGGTGCCATCACAGCAAACGCGTCCGAGGCGTTGACCAAATTGGCCGAACGTTTGGGGGCCGCAGTGTCCTTCACCTGGAACGGCAAAGGTGCCATCAACGAAGAGCACGAACTGTGCGTCGGTGCCATTGGTCAAACCGGTACATCTTCGGGTAATGAAATCACCGCAGGAGCCGATGTGGTTATCTCGGTGGGCTGCCGCTTTACCGATTGGTCGGCGTCGTCTTATGCCAAGGGTGTGACATTCTCATTCCCGCCGGCGAAACTGATCCATATCGATTTGGACCCGCATGAAATCGGCAAGAACTATCCGACTGAGGTGGGTATCGTTGCGGATGCACGCGTGACGCTTGAGGCGATGTTGGCGCAGATCACTGACCTGCAATCCAGCCAAGTGCTGGAAAACAACAAGCCCTTCCTGGCCGATGTGCAAGCGGCCAAGGACAAGTGGGAAGCTATGCTGGCCCCGCGTCGCGACTCGACCGAATTTCCGTTCACTTCGCAGCATCCGCTGAAAATCCTGCGC
Source organism: Paracoccaceae bacterium (assembly GCA_014623385.1). Taxonomy (GTDB): domain Bacteria; phylum Pseudomonadota; class Alphaproteobacteria; order Rhodobacterales; family Rhodobacteraceae; genus JACOMT01. The sequence continues at coordinate 8,286 of JACOMT010000001.1, read as the reverse complement.
GAAGTGCTGGACCGTGATGGCATCGTGACCGTTGGTTCGGGCAACACCCAAGGTGCGGTGAAACAGTCCTTCCCGGTCTATGAGCCCCGTACTCACCTGACCTCGGGCTCGTTCTCGCCGATGGGCTGGGCCTATCCTGCGGCCCTGGGTGCGAAGCTGGCGTGCCCCGACAAACAGGTCGTGGCGATCATGGGCGATGGCGACTTCATGATGTGTGCCCCGGAAATGGGCGTTGCGGTAATGAACAACATCCCGGTTGTGGCCATGGTGCAGAACAACAGCGGCTACATGTCCATCCGTGGCGGTATGCGCAAGTTCATGGGCCGTCACGTCGGGTCCGAGTTCAACCACCATGCTGGCAATGGCGAACCGTACTCGGCCGATATCACCGAAATGGCTAAGAGCTTCGGCATGCACGCGGTGAAGGTCGAGAAAAGTGAAGACCTGTGCGCCGCGCTGGAAGAGGCTCTGGCCCTTGGTAAACCTGCTTTGGTCGAAGTGATGACTTCGCGTGACGCCGCTGGTCCGTTCACTCCGGGTTGGTGGGATTTCCCATCGCCTGCGTACTATGAAAAAGAGCAGGAAGCCTACGCAGAGATGCGGGCCAAAGAACAACATATGTAATACACTCCCTAACTGTTTGGCTGCGCAGGTGGGACCCACCCGTGCAGCCTCTTTTTTTCAAGGAGATGCCGGGATGGCATGGAAGCTCAAAGAGCCACAAAAAGCGACCGCGATTGAAGCGGCGAGCGACGAACTCATAACCACGGTGTCGAACATCATTCTGGATGTCGAAAAGCGTGGTGATGCTGCGGTCCGGGATTATTCCATCAAGTTTGACGGTGTGGATCGTAAGTCATATCGGTTGAGCGATTCTGAAATCCAAACGGCCATAGATAGCCTGACGGATCAGGAACGGCACGATATTGAATTTGCTAGCGCACAGGTTGCAGGCTTTGCTCGACTACAGAAAGAGTCCATGCACGAAATCGAGGTAGAAACGCTGCTCGGTGTTGTGTTGGGTCACAAGCACGTGCCGATTGAAAATGTCGGTTGTTATGTACCGGGCGGGAAATACCCGATGCTGGCCTCCGCTCATATGTCGGTGTTGACCGCCAAAGTCGCCAGTTGTGACCGCGTGATCACCTGCGCACCGCCTTTTAAGGGCGAAGCTGCACGTCTGATCGTGGCAACCCAGGCACTGAACGGAGCAGACGAGATTTATATGTTCGGTGGGGTGCAGGGTGTCGCCGCAATGGCGCTGGGCACCGAGATGATCAAACCTACAGACATGATCGTCGGCCCCGGCAACGCCTTTGTGGCAGAGGCCAAACGCCAATTGTTTGGCCGTGTGGGTATCGACCTTTTTGCAGGCCCGACCGAGACGCTGATTGTTGTCGATGAAACCGTCGATGCCGAAATCTGCGCCACCGACCTGCTGGGTCAGGCCGAACACAGCTATAACAGCCCCTGTGTCATGGTGACGAACTCGGAAAAGCTGGGCCGCGAAACCCTGACCGAGATTGATCGTTTGTTGGAAGTTCTACCTTCGGCTGCCATCGCGCGCGAAAGCTGGCGCGACTATGGTGAAATCATCATCTGCGACAGCCATGAAGAAATGAAAGGGGTCGCAGACTTCATTGCCTCCGAGCATGTTCAGTTGATGACCTCGAAAGATGACTACTTCATGGAAAACATGAAGAACTTTGGTGCCTTCTTCGTCGGTCCACGTACCAACGTCGCCTATGGCGATAAGGTCATCGGAACTAACTACACCCTGCCAACCAACAAGGCAGCACGATATACGGGCGGCTTGTGGGTCGGTAAGTTCCTGAAAACCTGCACCTATCAACGTGTTTTGACCGACGAGGCCTCGGCACGTGTCGGTTCGTATGCATCCCGTTTGTGCCTGATGGAAGGCTTCCCTGGTCACGCGGAGCAAGCCAATGTCAGGATGCGTCGTTTTGGTGGAAAGAACGTGCCGTACGCACAGCCTGCACCTGTATCGGAGGACGTCTGATACGATCAAATGGTCGGGCTTTTCGCGGGAAGAGCTCGGCTATCAGGTTTGGTTGAGATAGTCCAACGCCTCAACTGGCAGCGAACGGTCATTTGGGGGGATGACCGTTGCGCATTTCCAATCCGTTTTACGAGGTGTGCCGGAATGCTGCAAGCCCAGAACTGAACGGGAAGAGTACGGCTCGCGGTATAGGTTCGAAGCTACACCTGAGGTTACACCGAAGAAAAACCTGAAGGGGTTACGTGCGATTGGTGTGTAGATGGAGAACGTCAGTTCGTTCTTTTGCAACTTCTCAAGGTCGGCTAGGAACAACCGACCGTCCAGCATGAACACATATCCATGGTATTTGAAAATATAGTTGTGTCGGCTGGGATCGTTTTTGTTCGGGAACCGCTCCAGGTTGGTATAGCCATAGACATCATCGTCGAGCGGATAAATCGTGGTGACTGCTCGCACGATATCGCCTTTGTAAATCGATGAATAATGGTACTTCATATACGTACCGGTATATTGGCTAAGCTTGTCAACTTCGGACTCGGCCAAAATGCTCTGCAAGAACGGGGATTGGGTGAAGGTCTTGTATCCGACCAGATAATCCGAGGGGTGTGCGTGTTCGGGTATCTCCATATCTGGTGAGATCAGGTCAGAGAATTTGACTCTGAAGTAATCGCAAATGGCATTCAGATTGACCTGAGACGGCACATGCTGACCACTGAGATATTTATTGAACTGCTGACGGTTGATACCCAATCTGCGGCAAACCGTAGAAATATTGCCGCGTGCTTTAGTCAGCCGACCAATGTTCTCACTGAGGGTTTTTTTTGTTTGCGCGTCCATCAGGAACCTTATCGTTACAATGTTCGCATCAATATGCACTAATCGCTTCACTTTGCGCAAGGTAAATACGCGCTGCGAAATTGTTCCAATCCAATTCTGAACGCAGGCTACCCCCTGTGTCGGATGAGAAATCCATAGCTCATTTGACTTTTGGAGATCGAATGGGAGGTAACAATGAAAAAATCAATCGTAGGTGCGTTGCTTGCAGCAACAGCATTGACTTCAACTGCATATGCTGAGGATTCCGTTGAGGTCCTGCACTGGTGGACATCCGGCGGCGAGGCCGCGGCGGTTTCGGTGCTGAAGGATTCTCTTGAGGCGAAAGGTGTGACCTGGAATGACATGCCAGTCGCCGGCGGCGGTGGAGAAAGCGCAATGACCACGGTCCGTGCGCGCGTTACGGCCGGCAATCCACCGACTTCGGTACAGATGTTGGGCTATGACATCGTTGAATGGGCCGAACAAGGCTCGTTGGGAAATCTGAATGAAGTCGCGGAAGCCGAAGGCTGGGGCGACGTCATTCCCGAAGCGTTACAGGCCTTTGCCAAAGTCGACGACGTATGGGTATCGGCCCCTGTCAACGTACATTCAACCAACTGGGTTTGGGTGTCGAAAAAAATCATGGATGAACTGGGCGTGACCGAAGCACCCGCATCGTTTGATGATTTTATTGCGTTGGCCGAGAAAGTTAAGGAAGCAGGCTATGTACCGTTCGGTTACGGTGGTCAGCCGTGGCAGGATATCACCACGTTTGACTCGGTGGCGTTGGCAACGGGCGGTCTTGACTGGTACAAGAAGGTCTTCATTGACCTCGATCCTGCGTCCATCAATTCGGACACAATGATTGCAGCCCTCAACAATATGGGCAAAATCCGCGCACTGGTTGACGAAAACTTCTCGGGCCGCGACTGGAACCTTGCCACTGCCATGGTGATCAATGACGAGGCCGCGTTCCAGATCATGGGTGACTGGGCTAAGGGTGAATTTGTCAACGCAGGCAAAACCCCAGGCGAAGACTTCCTGTGCTGGCGCGTGCCGGGTACCGAAGGCCATGTGACCTTCAACGCTGACCAGTTCGCCATGTTCAATGTAGGTGAAGACCGTGTTGCGGCACAAAATGCCATGGCGTCTTCGGTTCTGTCGCCTGAATTTCAGGTGGCGTTCAACATCGTTAAAGGATCGGCCCCGGCTCGCGTTGATGTGTCGGATGCCGAGTTCGACGCGTGCGGTAAAAAGGCCATCGCTGACCTGAAAGCGGCCAGCGAAGCCGGTACGCTGGTCGGGTCGCAAGGCCTGAGCCACACCAACCGGGCCGCGGTCAAGAACGCGTTTTCGGATGCGGTGACAGCCTACTTCAACGGTGAACTAACCGCCGAAGAAGCGGCAGAGGAAATGGCGGATACTGTGGCAATCGCCAATCAGTAACCGGCCCTAGAGACCCCGCCCCTTTGACAGGGGGCGGGGTAGTTCTGTCGTAAGGTGCAGGCACTATGACCACTCCATCTGCACCGATCAGGGGAAACCCTCATGCTGAAACGCTATCTACCGCAGCTCGTCATTACGCCGGGTGTTTTGCTGGTGACGGCGGGTGTCTACGGCTTTATCGCCTTTACAGCTGCCATTTCGTTCACGGACAGCAAAATTCTGCCCAGCTATAATTTCGTTGGTCTGCGGAACTACGAAAACCTCTTCGCGCTCAAAGCCTGGGACATCGCGCTTGCCAACCTCGTTGTGTTCTCTCTTCTCTACATAACGATCTGTTGTGCGCTTGGCCTTTTATTGGCCATTCTGATCGATCAGAAAATTCGCGCCGAAAGCGCCTTTCGATCAATCTACCTTTATCCCATGGCGCTGAGCTTTATCGTCACTGGTACAGCTTGGAAATGGTTCCTCGACCCTGGAATTGGGTTGGAAAGCGTCATGATCCAAATGGGTTGGGAAAGCTTCAAACTCGATTGGATCAAGAACCGGGAATACGCGCTCTATACCATTGTGATTGCTGCGGTCTGGCAGACTGTTGGTTTCGCCATGGCGCTGTTTCTCGCGGGTCTGCGCGGAATCGACAGTGAGATGCTGAAAGCGGCACGGGTTGATGGAGCGAACAAGCTTCAGCTCTATTGGCGCATCATCATTCCGCAGCTTGGTTACACCTTTATCTCGGTCCTTGTGATCCTGGTCTTCAACGCGATCCGGACCTATGACCTTGTCGTGGTCATGACCAGCGGTGGCCCCGGCCGGGCAACGTGGTTGCCATCTTTCTTCATGTATCAATACACGTTCACACGAAATCAGATGGGGATCGGTGCGGCTAGTGCGATCATGATGCTGGCGCTGATTGCGATCTTTGTCGTCCCGTATTTCTGGTGGGAGCTTAAAGGACAGGGGAAACGCAAATGAGCCGTAAAACCAAATCCTTGTCTGGTCGCGTTCAGCAAATCTGCCTCTATGGCAGCCTGCTCCTGTTCGCCTTCCTGTTCCTGCTTCCGATGTATGTGATGCTAGTAAACTCGGTCAAACCGTTGGAAGAGATTCAGGCGGGCAGCATGATGTTTCTGCCGCAGACTTGGACCCTCGAACCCTGGCTAAAGGCGTGGTCTACTGCCCAGATCGGCGTGGAATCCACCGGGTTGCGACCCTATTTCTGGAACTCGATCATGATGGTCGTACCGACGGTTGCGGTGTCAACCATGTTGGGGGCCGTCAACGGTTATATCCTGACGCAGTGGACGTTCCGAGGGCACAAGATCATCTTCCTGATGATGCTGGGCGCGGTGTTCATCCCTTACCAAATTGTTTTGATCCCGATGGCGCGTATGCTGGGTCTGTTCGGTCTGGCGGGCACGATCCCTGGGCTAGTTCTGGTCCACACGCTGTATGGCATTGGCTTCACCACGCTGTTTTTCCGCAACTACTATGTCGCGTTTCCGGCCGACCTGATGAAGGCCGCAAAAGTCGACGGAGGATCTTCTTCCGCGTGTTGCTGCCAGCCTCGGCCCCGATCATCATCGTGACTGTGATCTGGCAATTCACCAATATCTGGAATGACTTCCTGTTTGGTGTCTCGTTTGCCGATTTCGACAGCTTCCCGATGACGGTTGCGCTGAACAACCTGGTCAACACCTCGACCGGGGTAAAGGAATACAACGTGCATTTTGCCGGGGCTTTTATCGCCGCGATTCCAACCTTGCTTATCTACATCTTCGCCGGCCGCTACTTCGTTCGCGGACTCATGGGCGGCTCTGTGAAAGGGTGACATCATGTCAGGACTCTCAATCAACAATGCGGGTAAGGTGTATGGCTCGTTACGTGTACTGCAAGACATCAATGTCGAAATCGACGAGGGCGAGTTTCTGGTTCTCGTCGGGCCGTCTGGCTGCGGGAAATCCACGCTTCTGAACATGATCGCGGGGCTGGAAGATATCTCCGAAGGGGAAATCTCGATTGCCGGGAATGTGGTCAATGATCTGGAACCGTCCGAACGTGACATCGCGATGGTGTTCCAATCCTACGCTCTGTATCCGACCATGACCGTGGCAGGGAACATCAGCTTTGGCTTGGAAATTCGCCGTGTGCCCAAGGCCGAGCGCGACAAGGCTGTGCAAAAGGTCGCGGACATGTTGCAAATCGGTCATCTTCTGGACCGTAAGCCCAGCCAACTGTCTGGCGGCCAGCGGCAGCGTGTTGCCATGGGGCGTGCGCTGGTGCGGGATCCCAAGCTGTTCCTGTTCGACGAACCGCTGTCCAACCTCGACGCCAAGCTTCGTGTGGAAATGCGGACGGAAATCAAGCGTCTGCACAAAAAGACCAGCAAAACGATTGTTTACGTGACCCATGACCAAATCGAAGCCATGACAATGGCCACTCGGATCTGCGTTTTGGAAGGTGGAGACATTCAGCAACAGGGCACACCGGACGAAATCTATAATAACCCTGCCAACGCTTTTGTTGCAGGGTTTATGGGATCGCCGCCGATGAACCTGTTCAAAGGCAAAGCGCAACGTGTCGATGGCCGATGGCAGATATCCTTTGCTCAAGGGGCTGATCGGATCGCGATGGATTATCCACATGCCTTGCCAGATAGCGTCGATGGGCAAGCCGTGATGCTTGGTTTCCGTCCCGAGCACATTGTCGAGGAATATCCCCGCGATGCAAGGGAAGAGGACTATTTCACCACGGGCTGTACGCTTGATCTGACCGAACCGACGGGAGCCGATACGTTTGGTATTCTGGCGCTTGGGGAAGGCGACGGTGAGATCGAGGCATTGTGCCGTTTGAAACCCGGTTCCAAAGCAGATGCAGGAGATGTGGTTCAGCTCCATTATCAGATCAACGCCGCCTGCGTCTTTGACATAAAGACGGGCGACCGACTTGACCAACGATAACTAAGAAAACTGGAAAAAGTGCATGAAATCACCTGATTTCGTCATCGTCGGCTCGGGCATTGGCGGGGCAACCCTCGCCCTTGCCTTGGCACCGAGCGGAGCGGATATTCTGATCCTGGAACGGGGTCATAGACTGAAAGACACACCGGAAACACGCAATCTGGATGCGATTTTCGGAGACGGATTTTTTCGCAGCAGCGAAACCTGGCTAGACGGGCAGGGCACGGAATTTTCGCCGGGGAATTTCTATAATGTTGGGGGGAACTCAAAATTTTATGGCGCTGTCATGTATCGATATCGCGAAAGCGATTTCGAGGAACGGCAGTTACCAGACGGCAAAACGCAAGCATGGCCGTTCAAATACGCGGAGCTTGAGCCGTGGTACGGCATGACCGAGCAGCTGTTCCAAATTCGTGGCGAGGCCGACGTCGATCCGTCAGATCCGCCACGCAGCACACCATTCCCACATGGGCCTGTCCCATATGAGCCACAAATCTCGGATGCAGCCGACCGGTTGCGCAAGATGGGATTGCACCCCACGCCCCTGCCATTGGCGCTTGATCTGGACAAATGGCTTGCCCGATCAAAAACACCATGGGACGGCGTGCCCGATACCTTCACTGGCAAAATTGATGCTGAAACAGGGCCTCTGCAACGGGCTCTGGCTTACGAAAATGTCAAGCTCGAGACCGGAGCGACCGCCACGCGGCTGGAAACCGGCCCAGATGGCAAACGCATCGAGAAAGTGCACTACGCCCAAAACGGCGAACAGCATGAACTGAGCGCCGCTAAGGTCGTCCTGGCGCTTGGCGCGGTCAATTCTGCGATCCTGCTTCAACGGTCTGAGCATCCCAATCGCAAGGGCGGCCTGGCCAACAGTTCGGACGCGGTTGGCCGATACTTCATGAACCACAATACCACGGCAATGATTACCTATGACATGCGCAAGGGGTGGGATACGATTTATTCCAAATCTTTTGGTTTGAACGATTACTATTTGAAGGATCCAGAAACCGGTCTTCAACTTGGGAACGTCCAGCAGCTTGG